>JAPPJA010000154.1 GCA_028874675.1 Chloroflexota bacterium | reverse complement strand
ACGGACGTTGGGGTTGGAGTGGAAGTCGGTCTGCCAGTGAATTTGCGCATCGGGTTCGCTGGTGGAAAAAACGTCCAGCGGCACCCAGCCGCCCTGCTCCAGGCAGACCACCTTGATGCCGGCCAGGGTCAGGCTCCAGGTAAAGGCTCCACCCGATGCGCCCGCCCCGATTACCAGCACATCGGCTTCATCGTGTCGGTTTGCCATACTTCCCTCCCATTGTCAGTGTAATCCACGAAGGGGCACGAAGGTCCTCGAAAGTCCGCCGGGACAAGCTTCAGCCGCGGACCAGAAGGACAATAATCTGTGTAATTTGCAGACCTATGAGCATGGCGCCGACCGACAGCATCGCCAGGAACAGCCGTTCAATCCTGGCGTTAACCTGGTCGATTCTCCCGTTGACTTCCCGAAAACCTGCCGCCATCTCAACGTTGGTTTGTCGTTGACCTTCCCGTAAATCCTGAATACTTGCAGACTGCTCTGCAATACGCCCTTCCAAATTGCTTAAACGACTGTCGTCGGTTGCCATGGTCATACCCTATCCGTCCTTTGGAATTGTGAAATGTCGGCCGAATAGGCTCCACCTCCCTTAGCTTGAGGAGTGGGCTGGTGTGGGGTTCAGTCCGCTACCGCCGTTCGAAAACTGCGGCGACTCCCTGGCCGCCGCCCACGCACATGGTTTCCAGACCAAACTGGGCGTCGCGCCGCTCCATTTCGTGGAGCAGCGTGGCCAGGATGCGGGCGCCGGTGGCGGCAATAGGATGCCCCAGCGAAATGCCCGAACCATTGACGTTCAAGTTGTCTTCGTTGGGCAGCTTCCACTCCCGCAAAACCGACAGCACCTGGGCGGCGAAGGCCTCGTTCAACTCAATGAGGTCCATATCTTCCAGGGACATGCCAATTTTGCCCATGACCTTGTTGACCGAAGGCACCGGCCCGATGCCCATGTAGGCGGGGTGGCAGCCGGTAACGGCCCAGCCCCTCAGGTATGCCATGGGTGTCACGCCCAGTTCTTCCACCTTGTCCTCGGCCACCACCAGGCACACTGAGGCGGCGTCGTTCTGGCTGCTGGCATTGCCAGCCGTGACGGTCCCGTCGGGCATCACCGGCCGCAGCCGTCCCAGAACTTCCATGTTGGTGTCGGCGCGAGGATTCTCGTCCTTCACGAAGTCCACGGGGTCGCCCCGCCGCTGGGGAATGGGGACTCCCACGATCTCCTGGTCAAACTTTCCGGCCTCCACCGCGGCAACAGCGCGCTGGTGGCTGCGCAGGGCATATTCGTCCTGTTCCTGGCGGGAGATTTCGTACTGCTTGGCCAGGTTCTCGGCGGTCTCTACCATTCCGGAGATGTAGCCGAATCGCTCTTCAGGAGAGATGGTCTCCCGCGCCCGCACCAGGCGGTCGTGGAAGGTCTGGGAACCGAAGCGGCCACCCCAGCGAGCCTCGTTGACGTAATACTCGGCATTGCTCATGCTTTCCACGCCGCCCGCCACCACGGCATCGGCGTTTTCCGTCTGCACCAGCATTGCGGCGTTCAGGATGGCCTGGAGGCCCGAGGAACATCTGCGGTCCAACTGGTATCCGGGCACTTCAATGGGCAGGTCGGCCTTGAGACCAGCCAGGCGGCCAATGGCTGGATTTTCGCCGCTGGGATAGCCGCAGCCCAGGATGACATCGTCCAGTCTGGCGGGGTCAATGCCGCTGCGTTCGACGGATTCCTTGATTACCAGGGATGCCAGGTCAGCGGCCGTCACGTTGCGGAGACCTCCTCCAAAGGTGGCCACGGCAGTCCGGACCGGCGCTACGATTGCGACTCCTCGCATGTGAATCTCCTTTGCAAGACAGGTTAAATGGGAAGGGCCCGGGGGGTCCCATGATGGGCAATATAATACCCGCTCACGGGGTGTATGTCGAATGAGCGCCGTATCGAATGTAGCTGGCGGGCCGTGATAGAATAGAGGTCCACAATGGGGGTGTAGCTCAGTCGGGAGAGCACCTGCTTTGCAAGCAGGGGGTCAGGGGTTCGAATCCCCTCACCTCCACCACCGTATCCGATACTGCGAACACCGCCGCCCAAGGCGATTTCTGCGGCGTCCGCTCCCCCTATGGGGCTGTCCTCCGGCGTTGGTATCGAGTAGATGATCGTCGCTCCGCCGGGCCGCACCAGCACCTCCTTGACGAAGGACCGGACGAATGCCTTGGTCTCGGTGAGTTCGCTGGTCCGGAGAAACTGGCTCATGTCGGCGGCGAAGGCTGCCACCACGTCGGCGCTGTCGAGCAACTCCCGCCGTTCCGCCAGCACGGCCCGGGCTTCCTCGGCGGCGGCTTCCAGTTGTTCCCGGCGGTGGCGGTGTTCCAGGATGCGCTCCGAGGCATCGGCCATGTCCAGGTCGGTGCTCTCCACGAAGTGCCAGATGCGGTCCAACTTCCGCCTCACCTCTTCCAGTTCGGCCTCCACGGTTTCCAGGTGCTGCCGCTGCTCCCGGGCCACGCCGTCCATCTCCTCGTCCAGCAGCTTCACCAGTTCCCTGATGTTGGACTCGGTGAGGATGTTTTCGCGGATGTTGGAGACGATGATGTCCTCGAAGGACCTGGCGTTGAGCCTGGGGGTGTCGCAGGAACCGCTGCCCTGCTTGAGGATGGACTGGCAGACGTAGTAGGTGTACCTGCCGCTCTTGGCCTCGGCGGCGGTGAGAGCCTTGTTGCAGGTCTGGCACTTGGCCAGGCCGCTGAGCAGGTAGGGACTGGCGGCGCGGCGGGGATGGGTTACCGCCGGGGCGCGGGCTGCCAGCAGTTTCCTGACGCGGGCGAACTCCTGCTGCGAGACGATGGAGGGAAAGGCGTTCTCCACCCTTACCGGCTCCTGTCCGTCCTGGGCCCGCAGGCCCCAGACCAGGGTGCCCATGTAGGCTTCGTTGGAGAGTAGCTTGTGGACGGTGGTCTTGCGCCACTGCCTGCCGTTGGGGGAGGGTATGCCCTCGGAGTTGAGGGTCTTGAGAATGTCCAGGGAGGTTCTGCCCTGGAGGGTGAGGTCGAAGATGCGGCGGACCACGGCGTCGTGGGGCGGGTTCAGTTCCAGACGGGGGCGCTTCTTGGCGCCGTCCTGGACGTAGACCCTCTGGTAGCCGTAGGGTGCGTTGGTGGTCATCCAGAAGCCCCGTGATGCGGCCTCGCGCATTCCCCGCCGAACTTCTTCGGCAAGATTTTCTGAGTAAAATTCGTCCACGGACTCGATGATGGCCTCCATGAGCTTGCCGGTGGGGGTGTCGTCGGCGTGCTCGGTGATGGAAACCACTCTGATGCCCTTGCGCCGGAGCATGGACTTGAAGGCCACGGCGTGCTCCCGCTTGCGGGTGAACCTGGAAAACTTCCAGACCAGTATCTCGTTGAAGGGCGCCTCCGGCTTGGAAGCCTCGTCCAGCATCTTCCTGAACTGGGGGCGGTCGGCGATGCGGCCGCTCTCGGCCTCGTCGATGTACTCGCGGACCACCAGGTAGCCGTTCTTGTCGGCGTAGTCGCGCAGCGCCCGAAGCTGGGCAGCGACGGAGAGGTCCACGTCCTGGCGGTCGCTGGACACCCGGGCGTAGAGGGCCACGGGGGCCAGGTCGGCGTTCTTACTCATCGTTGTGTCCTCCTCGATCATCCGCTGGTTAGATATGTCGGGAGCGCAGTCTTTCCAGGCGCTGCTCCCGGCGCAGTTCCCGGTCCTCCATGTACAGGCGCAGGGCTTCGCGCACCAGCTCGCTCATGTCGCGGCCCTCTTCCTGCTTCACCCGCTGCACGTGCTCGTACATCTCGGGCGGCAGCGAGAAGGTGATGGTCCTGGAAATCCGGCGCGGCGGCATGGTCTATTTTTTTTTGCCCGCTGTGATATGCGTTTGTCTTACTATTATTATCAGCGGTCCGTCCCATCCCGTCAAGAGCCGCCAGCCGGGGCCGGGCCGGCAATTGACGTGAGGGTTCCCGCCGGTAGCCCAACTGCGGGGCCAGCGCGTCGCGGTGTGTCAGAGGCACGGCCACCACCGCCAGCTTGGCCAGGCGCCCCTTCCAGTGGACGGGCGTGGCCACGGCGGCCAGGCCGTCGGCCTCGGTGTATTCCCGTTGGCCGCTGCGGGCCGCCAACTCCGCCAGGGACCCGGCGGGAACCCGGCGATGCCGCTGGGGAATGCCGCCCCGTATGCCCATGACCAGACCCGAAGCCGGCGGCCCCATGCCATTGGTCCGCCGCACCACCGTGGCCCGCAGCGCCGTCAGGTCGTTTCCCCTGGGCCACCGGGCCGGGTCTAACCGCCCGGGCCGCTCGTACAGGGCCACGAAGTAGGGCAGGCCGCGCACCACCTCGGCCAGGCGCAGGGCCACGGCAGCGTAGGCGTAGCCGTACTCCCGCTGCAAGGCCATCACGTCCAGCCCCGAGGCCAGGGCCAGGTCTTGAAACTCCCCCGGCTGCATCAACACCCCCGCCGCGAAGCGGTCGGCCTGCCGGCACACCTCCTCCACCGGCTGGGTTCCCGTCGCCAGGTGGCACAGGGTCTCGTGCATGATCTCGTAGGTCTCGTGGAGCACGGTGTAATCCCGGGCTCCCTGCCACAGCTCCTCCTTGTAGAAGATGTGGCACTCCTGGCCCAGGACGCCCACGTGCAACCCCTTGGGGGCGCCGTCGATGGCCAGTTCGGAAACCTCTCCAACCCCGGCCTCCTTCAGCAGGGTCCTGAGTTCCGCCAGGGCGGGACGGGCCGATACGTGAAAGCGTTCCACGAAGCGGGCGGCGATGGTCTCTGGGTCGTGGCGCCGGCCTTCATGATGTTCGTACAGCAGGTCGCGGCAGAAACGGTCCAGGGTATTCACGGTCTCGGTCATTCCAGCAGCCTCCGGCCGGTGAGCTTCTGGTACATCTCCACGATGAAGCGCTTGGAGTTCAGGGTCAGGGGGCCGTCGGGCCGGGTGCCCACCCGGAAATGGGGATCGTCCAGGACGTAGCGGTAGGCCCGCTCCACTTCCAGGGCGTCGTCGCCGTGGGGGTCGGGCTGGGGGCCGTGGCCGGCCCGCTTCAGCAGTTCGTCCTCGTCCACCCGGTAGAGCTGGGCCAGCTTGCGCACCACGTTGGGGCCGGGCTGGCGCTCGCCCCTTTCGATCTCGGAGAGGTAGGAGCTGGAGACGCCGGCGCGGCGGGTGACGTCCCGCAGGCTGAGGGGACCCCGCAGCCGCTTCAGCAGGGGGCCGATCTCCTCGTTGGGGGGCAGATCATCCTCCCGGTCCGGCTGTTGGGGCGGATGTTGGTCAAGCTCGGCCACGGCGCGTCCCTCCCTTCCCGCAGCGCGTTTCCCCATTCTACGGGATGATGGGCAAACGGTTGTTCACATATTGATACATCAAAGCGAGCACTTGGTCAATAGTTGGTCAACTAAAGGCAACGAATGACGCGCGGCCGTTGTACGCAGCGCTTGCCAATTGATACACTCAGCATAACAGAACGGATTATCTACGTTCTCGCCGGAGTATAGCTCAAGGCCCCGCGTCCGGGCTACCGCCGGGTGTCAGTGGGGACAATCGGGAGAGAAATCACTTGAAACGGAAACGCAACCTCACCGGAGAGCAGGAACAGAGCCGCAATGACGGCCTGCGGCTGCTGGCCCGCATCATCGCCCGCCACTGGCTGGCCCACCCGGAGTGCTACGACAGGACCGCCCACTCCGGCAGGCACGACGGCAACGTCAACTACCCCAACGGCGCGGGCGGGGATACCGCCGCCAAGGAGGGAAGGAAATGAAACGGAAGCAACCCTATTTCCGGGTGCGGCTGAAGACGGAGGCGGTGTGGGAACTGCTGAACCGCCTCAACCTGAGCCAGAACGAATTGGCCCGGCGCATCGGGCGCTCCTCCGGTTACCTGTCCCAGCTGATCAACGGGGAACGTTGCCCCTCGGCGGAGACCCGCAGGCGGCTGATGGAAGCCCTGGGCGTGACCGACTTCGACGTTCTGTTCATCCTGGAAAAGATAGAAGAGGAGAAGACCGATGAGTAGCCCACGCGTAAATGCCGCCGCGCCTGTGGAGATTGTCCCGAGCTCGCCCCTGATGCCCGATGATTTTGTCCTGCGCCTGACGGCGCTGAAGGAGCTGGCCGGCCTGACCTGGGAGAGAATGGCGTCGCTGCTGGGGGTGGACTGCCGCCAGCTGTGGCGCTGGCGCCAGGGCGGCGTTCCGGGCGGCGGGGCCATGCTGTCCCTGGTGCGTCTGGCCCTCCAGGTGCCCGGCGGCCTGGCCGCGCTCACGGGCCAGGACGTGTTGGTGGTCCGCATTGTGAACTACGGAAGTATGCCGGCCGACGCGCCGACGGGAGATGGCCGGGAAGGGATTGGCGGAGGAAGGGAAGACTGATGGGACGCCGGCAGCAGTGGGTCTACCGGGTGGAGCCGGAGGAGTTTCCCCGGGACTTTCCCCGGCGCCTGGACCGGTTCCGGCAGGCGGCGGGGTTGACCTGGCAGGGATTGGCCCGGCGGCTGCGGGTGAACGCGCGCACGGTGCGCCGCTGGAAGGCGGGGGCCAAGCCCGGATCGGGCCACCTGCTCAGGTTGCTGGAACTGGCCGCCGGCCTGGGCCTGCTTCACCACCTGCTGCCCGGCGTCGGACAACCGGAGGTCTCGGCGGGAAGCTGCGATCTGGTGGACGAAGACTGACGGCGCGAGTCGGCAGGCTACCGGTTCCGACAACTACAATTGGGGCCGGGCGGTTCATTTCCGCCCGGCCCCCCTTTTTTGTTCCGGCCCGTGTCGCCGTTGCCGCTGACGTTCAGGCCGCCTTCCCGCTCCGGGGCGCCCTCGCCCGGCCGCCGACGGCATGGTCGAGTATGTCGAAGGACCGGTGGATTCCCAGGCTCAGTTTCTCCGGGTCGGGTTCCTCCTCCCGGAGCAGCCGGACGTGGGCGACCAGGTTGGCCGCCAGCAGCAGGCCATCCTCCCCGTATTTTCGGAAGTAGGGATTCCCGATGAGGGGATAGGCGCAATCAACGATGGTTTCCGCGCCGTCGTCCGTCACGGCGTGGCGATGGGGTACCGGGTCGGGCGCCGCGAACTCGTCGCAGGCCCCGGTCGCCAGGCCCCGGCGTTTTTCATCGAAGAGTAGGTAGCGGTGGCATTGGTCCAGGGTCGCCGCGGCGTGGAGTTGCTCCAGCAGGATGTTCAGGGTGGTCCGCCGGTGATCCTTGGCGTTCCGCCTCGACAGGCAGACGCTCGCCACCTCGATTCCTCCCAGGTCGCGGGCGGCGTCCTCGATGACGCGCAACCCGTCCAGGAAGGCCATGGTGCCCTGCTCCGGGGTGAGACGGCGGGCCGGGTTGACGAAGCGGCCCGGACCCCTCCCGCCGGCCAGCAGGTCCCGGGCCCGTGGTTCCCGGCTGAGGGGTATGCCGTAACGGGCTCGCAGGCCGGTGCGCCAGCGCCCGAAACGGGCTGACAGGTCGGGCCAGACCGCCGCCGCAACACCCAGGGCGGCGAGCGAGTAGTGGCCGTGGTTCTCGGATTCGTGTACGTAGCAGAGTTGCATGATCGTCGTTCTCCTTATGATCGTGTTCCGGTGATTTTTCTAATCGTCGCGGTTCAGGGGCGCCACCGGCTCCCAATGGCCAGGGATGAGCCAGGCCCGCCCCAGGGGTCCCTCCCGCTGCACCAGTTCCCTGCTGGAGGCCAGCAGGGGGACGGTGGTGCGGAGACGGTCCATCTCCCGCCCTGCCACCTCCAGGAAGTGGGTTTGGGCGATGGGGTCGTCGAAGACGGCCAGCAGGAAGGGAGAGGCGCCGTGGTCGTCCAGGGGCCGGTGGGATGAGTAGTAGCGCAGGTAGGGAGCGATGCGTGCGGCCATGGTGGCGGGCCGGACGGCGCGGCGCTCCCACTCCAGGAAGCAGGGATGCGCCCGTCGCCCCTTGCGCAGCATGAGGAAGGCGTCGGGCTGGAGGGAGCGCAGGCGCCCGTAGTGGCGGAAGTAGCGGGAGGCCCGGTGGGGCGGGTCCAGCTGTTCCACGCGCCAGCCGGTCTGCCGGGCCTGGCGGGCCAGGGCGGCCATGAAGCCGTGGACGGCGGCGGTGTGCTCCAGGTCGCGGAGCAGCTGGCGGCTGCGCCGGCCGGACACACCCCGCCAATCATCGTTGCCACCGTCGCTACCGTCGCCGGCGGGGGCCGTGCTCCAGCGCCGTCGGGCCAGGCCCACGGCGGCGCGGTCGCGGCGGGCCAGCAGGGTGAGGCCGGCGTCGGTGAGGACCAGGCGGCGTCGGTCCTGCCGGACGACCCGCGCCAGGCCGTGGTCCTCCAGGGCAGTGACGAGCTGGGAGGCGCGCTGGGCGGTGACCCCCAGCATTCCGGCCAGGTGGCCCAGGGAGAGCCAGGGCCAGTCGGCCAGCAGGTCCAGGGCGCGCTTCTCGGCGGGCCGGAGCCGGGCGGGCAGCAACCGCAGGTCCGGTGTGCCCTTCGAGGACCTGTCCTCCGTGTCGAAGTCCTCCGGGAGGGAGAGCCGGGCCGGGGGCTCCTCGATGGGCAGCGCGCCGCCGGGGTTCATGCGTAGGATGGCCTCGGCCAGGGAGACGGCGGCGCCGGTGCCGGGCAGCCGCCACGCCGGATCGCTGGGGGATGCCCAGGCCGCGCTGCGCTCCGTGGCCAGGACCGCCGGGGCGTGGCCTCCCCGCAGCAGCCGGCGGGCCTGGCGCAGCCGGGTCTCGTCGGGGACGATGACCAGGAAGCCGCCGGGCTGGCGGCCCCGGGCCAGGCGGGAGAGCCGCTTGGCCACGGCGGTGCGGTCCAGGGCGCCGCCCAGGCGGACCACGGCCACCACCCGGCCGTCGGGCAGGACCAGGGCGGCGTCCGCGGGCATGGCCCGGTACCAGCGGAAGCCGATGGGATGGTGTAGGTCGGAGACGGCCACCGCCAGCCGGTAGAGCGCCGCCACCGCGTCCAGGCGCTCCAGCAGGGCGCGCTGGCAGCGGGCCGCAAGGGGATGCTCCTGGAGCAGCCGCTCCACGGAAACCCTCTCGGCGTCGGCCAGCCGACGTACGCCCGCGGCGGTGAGGCGGTAGCGCCGGGTGGGGGCGACCAGTTCCGTGCCGTGGCGCAGGGACCGGACCAGCCCGGCGTCCTCCAATTGGCCGGCCACCGCGTAGACCGCGCCCCGGGACCGGCCGGATAAGGCCGCCAGCTCCAGCCGGTCCAGGAAGGGCATCCGGGCCAAAAGGCGCAGCAACTCGTCCCGGGCCATGGTGGGCTTGGTCATTCCTCGGCCTCCTCCTCATCCGTCGGTTCCATCGGTTCTGACGGTTCGTTCGGTTCCGCCGGCTCTGGTTGTTCTCCTTCGTCCCGCCCCTGGCGCTTGCTGCGCGGCTTGTTGCGCCGGGGCGGCCCTTGGGGTTCCGCGCCGCCGGCTTCCTCCTCCGGCGGACCGTCCGACTGCTGACCGTTTTTCTGTTGGCCGTCTTTCTTTTGGCCGGACTGCTGCTGACCGGACTGCTTCCGGCGCAGTTCCTCCAGTTCCCTGCGGTACCGGTCCCGCAGCGCCTGGAGTTCAGACTCCTCCAGTTCCAGGTCCTTGGCCGTGGTCAGGTAGGCCAGGGCCTCCTCCCGGATGCGCCGGGCCGCCTCGGGGTTGCCCGCCTCCGGCGGGCGCACCGCCATGGAGAAGGCGTCCATGCGCTCCGTGCCCACGGTGGCCCGCACGTAGCACTGGTGCACGTCCAGGGAGGTCACGTCGTCCTCGCTGACCCGCTCCTTGCCCAGCTCCCACACCAGCTGCCGGGCGTCGGTCCCGGCCATCTGGAAGGCCGCCAGGCAGCCCACGTTGGCCAGCACGGTGTCCCGCATGGTCCGGGACAGGTCCTCCAGCTTGCCCAGGCTCTGGGTGGCCAGGATGAAGGACGCGCCGAACTTGCCCAGCTCGCTGAGCATGGACTCGTAGTCGACGCCGGGCATGGTCTGCATCTCGTCAACGACGACCAATGCGCCCCGCCTTTCGTCCGGCGGCAAGCTGCCCTGCTCCCGGATCACGGCGTCCACCAGGTTCAGGATGGAGGACCCCACCAGCGCCGCCACGTTCCGGCCCACCTTGCCCTGGGCGGTGGACACCAGCAGGATGCCGCCGCCCAGGATGGTCTCCCGCAGGTCGA
>JAPPJA010000575.1 GCA_028874675.1 Chloroflexota bacterium | reverse complement strand
AGAGAATTCCAGCCCCAAACCCTATCTTTCACAACAAGTTTGACTGAGTACTAGTTCGCTACCTGCGAGAATTGAAACAAAGCGGCAATCCCTTCAACGCATCTGTATCTGAGGGTATCAACCTTTAACTAAAGAAGATTATCGTCGCATAATACTTGGCGAGCCCAAAAGGCTCACCAAACAGTCCCCTCATGTTCAAGTTGCGGACTTGGTGCTCTATCCTTTAGCCAAAAGCGGATACGACTCTGATTACTATCCTTATAGAGTCTTGAAGAAGAACGGAAAGCTTATAGATTGTAAGATACCTGAGGACGAAATAAATACAAGAGGCATAAAGTACAGTTGCTTCAATATGCAAAAAAAGTAAGGGCTCGGTCTCCCGAGCCTCTTACAGTCGGCTTGCTAGCTTCGCGCAAGCCCCGGGGCAAAGCCCTTGTATATACCCTACACCACTTTGATTTAAGATGCAAACTGACAGAAGATATGCTCATTCCAAAAACTCGAGATTGCATCGCGCGTCCACAGTTTACGAATAGTCCCCAGGAGTAGCAACATGCCAACCATTGCCGAGCAGATGAGTTCATGGACCTTTGCCCTTCATTACAGCCAACTCCCCGCAGAGACCGCCCACCTGGCCAAGCGGATGATTATAGACACCATCGGCTGCGCCCTGGGTGGCTACACCAGCGAGCCCAGCAAGATCGCCCGCGATATGGCAGGCATGGTTTCCAGCGCCCAGCCCTGCTCCGTAATCGGTAACGGGCAGACCTCCAGTCCCGACCTGGCAACCTTCGCCAACGGGGTGATGATCCGCTACCTGGACTACAATGACGGCTATACCAGCCAGGAATCGGGTCATCCCAGCGACAGCATTGCCGCAGTCCTGTCGGCCACCGAAATGGCTGGCCTGGGCGGCCGTCGGGCCATCACCGCCACCGTCGCCGCCTACGAGGCCTTTTGCCGCCTGGGCGACGCCGCCACCCTGCGCTATCGAGGGTACGACCACGTTACCAACGGCTGTATTGCCAGCGTGCTGGGGGCCACCCGCTCCCTTGGGTTGGACGAAGAGGCCACCCGGCAGGCCCTGAACCTGGGCATAGCCCCCAACATCGCCCTCGGCCAGACGCGCGGCGGAGTGCTGTCTCACTGGAAGGGCTGCGCCTATGCCAATGCCAGCCGCAACGCAGTCTTCGCCACAATGCTCGCCCAGCGCGGCATGACCGGACCCGACCCTATATTGGAAGGCGAGCACGGCTTTTTCCGCGCCGTTACCCAGGAACCCTACACGCTGGACACCTTCGGCGGGGGCGACGTGCCCTTCAAGATAGCCGAGTGCAGCATCAAGCGGTTCCCGCTGGGTCAGTATTCCCAGACTGTGGTCCAGGCGGCCCTGGAAGCCAGGGACCAGATGCCGGCGGCCGCCCTGGGAGAAATTGAGGAAGTCCAGATCCGGACCATGCGCAAGGCCATCGACATCATGGCTGGCGACGGCGAAAAGTGGGACCCCAAGAGCCGCGAGACCGCCGACCACAGCATGCCGTACACGGTCGCCGTGGCCTTAACCCACGGGGAAGTCCATCAGCGGCACTTCGACGAGCAATACTTCCGCAACCCCGGTTTGCTGGACCTGACCGGCCGGGTCAAGGTCGAAGGCACCGACGAGGCCGACCGCCGGGCGCCGGAGGCCATGCTTTGCCAGCTGGATGTATTGACCAGGTCCGGTGAAAAATTCTCGGCAGAGGTGCCCTACCACAAGGGCCATTACAAGAACCCCATGTCCGACTCCGAAGTGGAAGCCAAGTTCCGATCCCTGGCCCAGGACCTCCTGGCCCCAGCCCAGCTGGACGCCCTGCTTGACAGACTTTGGAACCTGGAGCAGGTGGAGGATATAGGAGAAGTGCTGCGCCTGACCCGGATTTAGCAACCGGGGACGTTGTCCCCATACCGAGCCAGCGACTTCGCAATAAATGAGGGCAGGTCTCCTTTTGCGGGCTATCGTCAAATTAAAGATAGAAGTTTTCCAGCGTACCATTTCGTCGTTCCCGCGAAGGCGGGAACCTCGCAGGCCGTAGTCAGGATTCCTCTTGATTCAGGCATGACGAGCCGATTTGACGACACCACGTAGTGGTCCAACTGCATTGAAATAATGGATGGCATTTGTCTATCGCCATTCCTGTGGGAAACTCATCCTACAAGTTGCTCCGAGGTTCCCGCCTGCGCGGGAACGACGGTTTAGCCCCAACCCATCAACACAAAGGCGTCAATTCGCTAGTTCCACCACATCTCCGCCACCCTCAGGCGCTGGTCGGGACGCGGCTCGAACTCCAGGTCCTCCGCCAGTCCGTGAATTTCAAAAGCCTGGAATACGCCAATGAACAGGACGTCCTCCTTCATCCGGTCGGCCAGCTGCTCCAGCAGGTCGGCGCGGCCTTCCTCCAGCGTGGCGGCCCTGGCCTGCTCCAGCAGCGCCTGCATATCGGCATCGCAGACCCGGGACTGGAAGTAATAGCAGTTCAGCAGCCGTCCGGCGGGGCGGCCGAAGTCCAGGCTGGGCCACTCGGGCGTGAACTCAATCAGGTGGCCGGAACCCGACGACCCTTCGCAGTTGGTGGGCGGCTCGGCCAGGTTCTGGGCGGTAATTTCGCCGGCCTCGGAAACTGCGTTGCCCACACCGCAGTTGCGAATGCTGCGCCACAGGCTGCGTTCGGTAACTTCGACCTTGCCCTTGATTCCCACCGCCTCCCAGTAGCCCGCCATGGCCTCATAAACCTCGGGCTGCTTGGGCACCCGGCCTTCCCTGCCGATAATCCGGATTTCCTCACCGTCATATCCGGCTTGCTCCAGCAGTTGCCGCGACTTGTCGGGGTCGAATTCCCAGTAGCTGCCGTTGTGTTCCGTAATGCCCGGCATTCCAATAACCCCGGGCAGGGGCGTGCAGGTGGTGGCCGAATTGAAAATCTCTTCCACAATTTCCTGGCAGTTGATGGCATGCACCAGCGCCTGCCGGAACCCGGTCTGCTTCAGCATGGGGTGCCAAAGGGTGTCTATGTAGAATCCCTCGACTTCCCACTGGGGCATGGAAATGGACTTGGGCACGTTGGAGATGTCCTCTACATTCAGCAGATAGGTGTGGTCGGCCTCGCCGGCCTGGATCATGGCCGAACGCACCGTGGTCTCCAGCCGCCAGACGTATTGCACGTTGGGGATTGCCGGCGCGGGCAGGTCATCCCGCCCCGACGGCAGGTAGTCCTCGTAGGCCACCGATTCCACCGATACCCCGGGCACATACCCGTCAAACCTGTAGGCCCCGAACCCCACCGTCGTCCTGTCCCTTACGTCTTCCTCCGTAGATTGCCACCAGGCCGGGGCCTGGAAAGCCACGCCGGTAATGTCGCCCGGCAGAATGGGACAGCTTTGCGTTGCGCCCTCGTTGTAATTGGCGTGGCCGCAGGTAATGTCTATGGTGTAGTCGTCCACTACCGTACCCGTCATTGGGCCGTGGACCCCGAAGCCCAGTCCTATCTGCGGATCGCCGTTATGGTTGATGTTCCAGGCGGCCGTCTCCGCGTTCCAGGGCTCGCCGTTCACGAACTTGACGCCCTTGCGCAGGCTGAACCGCCACCGGTCCGGCGCCACCTGCTCCCAGCCGGTGGTGGAGGTGGTGGGGCCAAGCTGCAGGGTCGTGGTATCCAGCCACACCAGGGGTTCGCCCCAGTTGTAGCTGACTATAGAACTGGTCTCGGCGCTGCCCGTGCTCCAGGGCGACAGGGCGTCCGGCTCCGTGGGAATCACCACGATAATGGAGTCCTTGCCGCTGCTCTCCGTCTGGGGCATAGCCGCGGGCACCGGTGTCGCCGTGGGCGACGGCGCTGCGGGAGCCGCAGAGGACTGGGTAGCGGCCTGGGCCGCCGGCGCCTGGGTTGGCGCGATCCCCATGGCCTCAGCTGCGGCGGTGGGCTCGGCCTGGGGCTGCGCCTGTTGCTGGGTTTGGGCCGCCGGCGCGGCGCCGGTGTCCGGCGGCTGGGTGGGAGTGGCAGTGGTACCGCAGGCTACCGCCAGGACCAGGAGGATTATGGATACCAGGTAGCCGGTCCGCCGGAAATTCGCTTCCCTTTTCAGCATATCTCGGCGCCTCCTCCGGGCCCAGCCACTGTTAAATGCTATGCCATCACTTGCAGAGCCCTCTTTAGCTACCCAATGTTATATCTTCCTTCAATATAATGTCAAAACATTATTCTTACACAAAATATCAACAGTATTTCGTAAGCAATAACTTGCGAGGTATCTGTTTCTCGACATGGGACCTCATACCCTCCCTCGCCGGCCGCCTGGGCCTGCCAGAGCCCGGTTTTCCCGGGTCAGAAGGTTGACCCATCACTCTAGTTAATATAGACTATTATTATAAAGATACTAAATATGATAGTTATGTCTTATATTATCCCAGCTTTCCAGGAGGTGCCGAGAACCCGTGGTCCACTAGGCGCTCTCTCCCAATTGAGGCTGCGGTCATCCCAGCCTCCAACCCCGAGTAATGGTGAACTCCTCTCTTAACCATATCAGGAGATCTCGAGATGACTAAACGGGCATCTATTGTCCTGGGTTCAGGACTGTTGCTCTCCCTGCTGGCCATTATGGGCATTATGGCCGCAGGAGTACTCAGCGCCGACAGCGGCGACGAACAACTGTTGGTAGAAGTTTCCATCACCAATTTGACCAGGGGCCAGATACTTTCCCCGGTCTTCATGGCCCGGCACGACGGCGAAATGGACCCCCTTTATACCCTGGGGCTGCCTGCGACCGAAGAACTGGCCATGATGGCTGAGGACGCCGACGCCAGCGGCCTGTTGGCAGACTACGACCCGTCAACCAATGCCTATGTCAGAGAAGCAATGCTGCTGACCCTGGAGGACGGCCCCATACCGCCGGGCCACACGGTCACCACCCAGTTCCAGGTAAACGACGACGATACCTACCTGTCCTTCATCAGCATGCTGGTAACCACCAACGACGCCTTTATCGGCGCCAGCGGACTGGACCTTTCCCACTCCCGGACCGTCAACCTGACCGCCTACGACGCGGGCTCCGAAGCCAACAGCGAAAGCTGCGCCTACATACCCGGCCCGCCCTGCGGGAGCACAGCCGAGGATGACTCCATTTCCGAAGGCTACGTTTACATGCATAACGGCATCCACGGCGGCGAAGGTTCCAGCCTTGACCCGGCCGTCCACGACTGGCACAACCCGGTGGCCCGCATGACGATCAAGACCTGGGCCCTGATGAATTAGATTGACGCCAGCCTGACGCCCCTGCCCGTCCAGGAGTATGCGACGCGGCAGGGCAGGGAAGAGCGGGGCTGGCCCGCAGCACTCGGGGCCTGAAGGCGGGCCTCCAGGCAAAAGCAGGGAAGCCCCCTTGTGGTGAAGGAAGCGTTGAATCGACTTCCAGCCACCGGGGGCTTCCCGAATCTCTTTCCTTGACCTCCGCCGCCACCCAGGGCTATCGCATGAAGAATTCGTCCTGCAGCCGGCTAGTATCCACAAGGCAAAGCTATGTCGCCCTGAGCTTGCCGAAGGGCCTGAAATCTTTCCCCACGGCCTCGCTACGGGCCCGAAAGCCAGTTGGTGGGGACGAGTTCAGATTCTTCGGCAAGCTCAGAATGACAATTTACTCACTCATGTGATTGCCCTGTGCCGCCTCCCGGATTTCTTGCCCCCCACACACCTTCCGGTTATCATAAGTGGCGATTCTGGCGCCTGCGCGCCAACGAATGTTTCCTGCTAATTTTGCTCAACCCATTGGAGGTGTGTCTTGGCTCAGGAATACGACGTAATTGTGGTGGGAGCAGGCAACGCCGCTCTCAGCGCCGCCATCGCGGCCAGGGAACAGTGCGAGTCCGTACTGGTGGTCGAAAAGGCCCCCGAATACTTCCGCGGCGGCAATACCTACTTTACCGGCGGCATCATCCGCTTCGCCTTTGACGGCATTGACGACATCAAGGCCCTTATCCCCGACATGTCCGAGACCGAGGAGAACTCCATCGAGGTGGGGCAGTACACCGAAGACCAGTATTACGACGACATGATGCGCGTCACCCACGGCCTCTCCGACCCGGAACTGGCCCAGATCCTGGTAAGCAACTCCCACCCCACCATGAAGTGGCTGCAGGAACACGGCGTCCGCTTCGTCCTGTCCTTCGGTCGCCAGGCCTTCCTGGACGGCGACAAGTACCGGTTCTGGGGTGGTCTGGTGGTAGAGGCAGTAGGCGCGGGCAAGGGCTTGTCCGACCAGCAGTTCGACGTGGCCGACCGCATGGGCATCGAGGTCCGCTACGCCACCCAGGGGACCAGGCTGCTGCAGGACGAGAAGGGCCGCGTCAACGGCCTCCAGGTCCTTGGCCCCGACGGATTTGAAGACATCGCCGCCCGCTCGGTGGTGCTGGCCGCCGGCGGATTTGAGGCCAACGCCGAAATGCGCTGCCGTTACCTGGGCCCCGGCTGGGAAATGGTCAAGGTCCGCGGCATCCCCTACAACACCGGCGACGGTATCCGCATGGCCCTGGACGTGGGCGCCCAGTCCCACGGCCACTGGAGCAGTTGCCACGCCGTGGCCTGGGACATGAACGCTCCGCCCTTCGGCGACCGCACCATCACCGAGTTGTTCCAGAAGCACTCGTATCCCTTCGGTATCATCAGCAACATCAACGGCGAGCGGTTCCTGGATGAGGGATACGACTTCCGCAACTATACCTACGTCACCTACGGCCGCGCCCTCCTGAGCCAGCCCCAGGGCCTGGCCTTCCAGATCTTTGACGACAAGGTCAAGCACCTGCTGCGCGACGAGTACTGGATTCCCCAGGTAACCATGGCCCAGGCCGACACCATCGAGGAGCTGGCCGCCCGCCTGGACATTGATCCCCAGGGCCTGGCCAATACCGTGCGCGAGTACAATGCCGCCGTCCGGCAGGACATTCCCTACAACCCCACCATCAAGGACGGCCGCTGCACCGAGGGCCTGGCGGTGGACAAGACCAACTGGGCCGAGACCATCGACACGCCGCCCTACCTGGGCTTTGCGGTAACCACCGGCATCAGCTTCACCTTCGGGGGCGTCAAGATCAACAACCGGGGGCAGGTGGTAACCAACGCCCAGGAACCCATACCCGGCCTCTACGCCGCCGGCGAAATGGTGGGCGGGCTCTTCTACTACAACTACCCCGGCGGCTCCGGCCTCTCGGCAGGCATGGTCTTCGGAAAGCTCTCCGGCACCAGCGCCGGCCAGGACGCCAATTTGCTGAAGGATATTTAGTCCGGCCCCTGCTACAATGCCCCTCTCCCTATTTGAGAGGGGCCTCACTCAACCGCAGCAGGGCCAGGAGGATTGACGGCATGATAAATGAGCTGGAAATCCACAATTTCAAGTCCATCAAAGACCTGACCCTGCCCTGCAAGCGGTTCAACCTCTTCATCGGCGAACCCAACACCGGCAAATCCAACATTTTGGAGGCGCTGGGGTTGGTTTCGTTTGTTGGGGTACGGCAGTATGACCCTGAGGCCAAGCTGGACGAGTTTGTAAGGCACCGGCAATTGGCCAGCATCTTCCACGACCAAAAGATAGACTGGCCCTTGACCGTTCGGGTTGACCAAAATGAGGTAGAACTGGCTTACCAGGATGGCCAGTACTGCTGTACTCTGCTCGGCCCCGACAGGGAGATAGTGGCCACCCTGGTTGGAGACCAGCTTAAAGCGGTGAACACTTCTGATCGTCCCATTAGATTTGACCCGCCTGTAAGCTTTTATAGAGGCCCGGCGGTGGACGGCTTTATTTACCATCCTGGACCATGCCTCTTACCTCCGGATGGTCGAAATTTGCCAGCCTTGATTGCGAAGGACCGTGAACTGCGGAGCTACAGTGAGTTGCTAATGGCGCCCAATGGTCTGCCTGGCTACCGACTTTCGGTGGAGTCCGGCAAGGGTCAGATAAGTTTGACCAGGAAGGTTGCAGATGGCAGGGAAATCACTCTGCCTTACTCAATGACCTCGGAAAGCATTCAACGCTTGATTTTCTTTGCCGCTGCCCTGGAAAGCAACCGAAATACCGCACTGGTTCTGGAAAACCCGGAAGCTGGCATTTTCCCAGAAGATGCAAAGATATTGGCTGAGCAAATTGCCCTGGACGAATCCGACAATCAGTACTTTATCGGAACCCAGGACAACGCATTCGTGATGTCATTGTTCTGCAAGGCCCCCATAGACAGTATCGCCATTAACATTGTCTATCGAGAGGCTTACGACACCAGGATAAGGTCCCTAAAGCCCGCTGAATTGCAGGAGTTGTGGGAACTTGACCTGTTGTTTAATTTGGAACGCTACTTGGAAGATAACGAGTAGTGGTTTACCTGGAATGCAAACCTGACGAAGCTCTGGTGAGGAGCTTGGGAGTCCGGAGAAGGGATATAAGCCACCAGCGGAACAAGGAGCAAGTACTGAAAATGATTACCCGGGTAACGAACTGCATTGCCCTGGTGGATGAAGACCCAAACTCTTTACCGCCTTCGCTTTTCGGTCAGTTATTGCGGCATGAGGATTCGTTGGCACGGGGAATACTGGTCTATTTGGACCGTAGGCGGAACAATCAGGTAGTTGTGCTTTGCCCCAACCTGGAAGGCTGGGTGATTAGATCGGCCCAGGAATCACACATACTCCACCATCAGCCACCTTACCGACTTCCTGAGACCGCTCGTTCACTACACAACATAATCAACGACAGGTTGCCAAACTTCCGCAGCTTGATTGCCGACCTCCTCGCCGCCCAATCCCCCCGCATTCTCAAGCTTCAGGAACTGCTAACCTCCTGAGGAGGGCACCCACCCATGCCCACCCCTGCCCAAATGCAGACCCGTACCCGCCTGGCCCGTTTCGAGGCCGAGCGCCTGGCCTCGTACCTTGGGGGCCTGTCCCCGGAGGGCTGGAATCACTCCACCGCCTGTGACCTGTGGCAGGTGGCCGACCTGGCCGGACACCTGGTGTGGATTGGGGAGTTCTACGTAAAGTTCGTCAGCCGCGCCCTGGCCGGAGACATTACGCCGCCGCCGGGGTCGCCCAGGGACCCCCGATACGGCGACCTGCCGCCCGAAGCCTTCTACGACCTGACCGCCCGGGAGTACCGCCAAAACCTGGGTAATGACCTGCTGACGGCCTTCGTCCGCCACTTTCAGGAACTCAACGCCCTCCTGGACTCCCTGACCCTCGACGACTACGACAAGGTCTGCTTCTACCACTCGGGCAACCGGCCGCTGTGGACCCTGGCCGACCTCACCATCCAGGAACTGGCCGTCCACGCCTGGGATATCCAGTCCCACACCGAACCCGGCACGCCCCTGTCCCCGGAAAGCCAGCTGGTGCTGTTGGACCGGGTGGTACAGCGGCCCCAGCCCGCGCTGCCCATCGATGCCACGGCCTCTGGTCAGGCCACCCTTAGGTTCCAGCTTTCCGGCGTCGCCGACCGGGC
The DNA here is from genome assembly GCA_028874675.1 of Chloroflexota bacterium. Taxonomy (GTDB): domain Bacteria; phylum Chloroflexota; class Dehalococcoidia; order Lucifugimonadales; family UBA3495; genus Bin22. The sequence continues at coordinate 908 of JAPPJA010000575.1, read as the reverse complement.
TTACGACATCATCGTCGCTGCCGACTCCACCACCATTCAGCCTTCAGGAAATTCTCCCGCCAGCGTTACAGTTTCCTGCGACACCGAGACCTTCATCCTCATGCTGTACCGGCGGCTGAACCTGGCCCACATTCTCGATAATGGCCTGGGCTCTCTGACCGGCAATGAAACCCTCGCGCAGGACTTTGCCCGCACCTTCTAATCCCTGTATCATCTACACCCTGCTTTACCCCTGTTAACCATGGTGGAAGGAGGCCCTGATGCGGAGCCCATCGGACCGAGTGGAAATTTTGCGGCAAGAGGTGGCAGCCTTCAAGGAGCGTCTGGCCTCTTTCTCCCCCGAGGACTGGGAGAAGCCCAGCGCCTGTGACGGCTGGACTGTGGCCGACGTGGCAGCCCATTTGGCGGGACAGGCCTTTGCCCTGAACGTCAGCCGCGGCTTGCAGGGGGACTCTTCCCCGCCCGCCGGCGCCGCCCCCATCACCGAGCACGACGAGGACCAGTTCGCCCGCAATATTTTCCAACGGGCCTTCAACACCAGGGACGAGGCTGGCGACCGGCTGCAGGAAATTCTCTTCCAGCGTCTCGATGAATCGGTTGACGTCTTTACCGGCGTTGAGGGGGATCAGTGGGACAACCCGTGCTACTGGCCCCCCGGCCCAGAACCGGTCCGGACCATGCTGGACATGCGCATCAGCGAGCTGACCATGCACGCCTGGGACATCTTTTCCTGTTTCGACTCCGACTACCGCCTGTCCGATGGCAGCGTGTCAGTGCTGCTGGACACCGTTAACCGTGCCGCCCGACGCGCCTTCCGGCCCGACCCCACCATACCCGCCCCCCAGGTGTACCGGTTGAACAAAGGAGAGCCGGTGGGGGGCCGCGTGGAACGCGTCATGGCCAACGAA
>JAPPJA010000490.1 GCA_028874675.1 Chloroflexota bacterium | reverse complement strand
CGCAAGGATAGGCCGGATTAGCGGCGGCGTGGGTACACAGGTATATAATTCCCAAATTTACGAAGGAAATTCGGTAGCGTTGCGGTTCAGGTGGTCTATGGCAGGTAGGGGTGGGTTTCAAACCCGCCCTGGCTGCATTTCGACCGTTCTGCCTGGGCCATACCAACTGAAATGGGATGCTTTCAGGAAAGTCAGGGCAAGTGCACTTCAATTTCCGCTCAGATTGTGCCAGGGCTGGCAGCAGGAAACCAGGACATCCTTACCACGCCGAAAATAAAGGGGCAATGAGACTGCCGGGACCAGAAGTTTCCCAGGCGGAGAGGCAGTACCGGCAGCGCCCTGCGACGCTGCCGGTACTGACGTCTTTGGCCTACAGCTCCGGCTTGACTCCCTTGCTGGGCGAAACCTGCTCGTAGCTTGACGCTACCTGGAACAGCAGGCCCTCTTCAAAGGGACTGCCGATGAACTGGACGCCTATGGGGAGGCCGTTGCCGCTGAATCCGCAGGGGACGGTGATGGCGGGGAGGCCATTGCCGTTCATGGGGCTGGTGTTGCGGGAGATAAAGCCGGACCCGGGCCCCCGAACGCGGTGGGTCTCGCCGTTGACGTCAATATCCACCGCATCAATGCGGGGCGCGGGAATGGGCGCCGTGGGAGTCACCAGGAAATCCACATCCTGCAGAACCCTGGCGTACTCTTCCTTGATGATGCGCTGCACCTTCAGGGCTTTGGAGTAGTCCCGGCCCAGCACGAACTGTCCGGCCATGGTACGGTTAACCACGTTGGGTCCGTACTTGTCTCGGGAGCTGGCCAGGTAGGGCTCGTGGGTGACGATACTGTCGGACAGGCTGGCTGCCCGCAGCGCTCCCACGTACTGCATGCTGGGCAGGCTGACCTCCACCACCTCCACGCCCAGTTCCTGCAGGGCGGCGATGGCGTTCCGGACGCTGGTCTCCACCTCCGGTTCAACCTCGTCGAAGAAGTAGTTGGAGGGGACGCCGGCCTTCATCCCGGCCAGGGAAGAGCCCAGCCCGTCCAGGTAATCGGGTACCGGCACTGGCACGGTGCTGGGATCCAGGGGGTCGTAGCCGGCGATGGCCTGCAGTACCAGGGCGCTGTCGGCCACGGAGCGGGTCATCGGGCCTATGTGGTCGCCGTTAAAGCTGGTAACCAGCAAGCCCCGCTGGCTGACCCGTCCGAAGGTCTGCTTCAGGCCCACCACGCCGCAAAAGGTACCGGGCAGCCGCACCGAACCCCCCAAGTCGGTGCCCAGGGAAGCAAAGGTGACGCCAGCGGCCACGTTGGCTCCGCCGCCGCCGCTGGAGCCGCCGGGTATGTGGTCCAGGCCCCAGGGGTTGTGGACGGCGCCGTAGTGGGGATTGTTGGAGGTGGCGCCGGCGGCAAACTCTTCCAGGTTCTCCTTGCCCAGGATGATGGCGCCGGCCTCTTCGCAGAGTGCGACCACCTGCGCGTCTTCATCCGGGATGTTGTCGGAAAGGACCAGGCTGCCCACGGTGGTGCGTATGCCCCGGGTGGCGATGTTGTCCTTGATGCCGATGGGAATGCCGTGAAGGGGGCCGCGATACTTGCCGTCGGCCACTTCCGCCTCCAGGTCCCGCGCCCGGGCCAGCGCCCGTTCCGGCAACAGGGTGATGAAGGAGTTAAGGACGGGCTGGAGACGTTCCGCCCGGGCCAGGGCAGCCTCGGTGACTGCCACGGGAGAAACCTCTCCGGATGCTATCCTGGGGGCCAGTTCGCTGATGGTCAGGTCGAGCAACGCTTCGTCAGGCATCCTGGGCGCCTCCTTCGGCGGCGCGGAGCAGCCGGCTGGACATGATGTCCGATAGGTCCAGTTCCGCTATTTCCGCCATGGCCTCGATGTAGCTGTCCACTTCGGGCCGTACCTGTTCCAGTTCCTCGTCGGACAGTTCGAAGCCGCCGTAATCCCGGATTATGGCTCGCATGGTCTCGTTGGAAATACCCATCTGCCCTCCTTGAGTGAAGAGAGTTGAGAATTGAAGAATGTTGCGGTATGGAATTCACCAGTCTGCTTGCCGGTGAGGGAGACGCCTTTCTAAACTTCACCGGATTCACCTTAGCCACAGGATTATGGGTACGCTACCGGTCAATCAAGATTCCGGGGTTCAGCACCCAGTTGGGGTCCACGGCAGCCTTGGCGGCCCGCAGGGCGGCGGCGAAGGGGTCGGGGCGCTGCTGGTCGTACCAGGGACGGTGGACCCGCCCTACGGCATGGTGGTGGGTGATGGTGCCGCCGTGGGCGATGATAGCGTCCGAAGCGGCCTGCTTGATTTCCTCGTGCATCTCCAGTTCAGCGCCGGACCGGCCCATGCCCTCAAAGGTAAAGTAGGGGGCCGGCCCATCGGGATAAACGTGGGTAAACCGGCAGGTGACCCGTCCGCCGCCGCACACCCGGTCCAGGGCATCCTGCAAAGCGCCCCTGACCGCCGCGTCCATTTCATGCCAGCGGTCCCAGGTGATGGAGGTCTCCAGGGTCTCCGCCACCAGCCCCATGCCCATGGAGATGTTCCGCTGGTAGGGGGCCCCGATAAAGGAGTTGCGCCACGCCCCCACCGCCTCGGGTCGGCGGGCCTCCTCGCTGCTGCCGTCTATTATTCGCACCTGGTCGTCGCTGACCGAGCCCCCGCACTCACGGGCGATGTCTATGACCTGTCGCATCTGCTCACCCTGGGGCAGGTCCGAGGACTCAAACCCCAGCACCAGGATAGCTTGGGTGCCGTCGTAGCCCAGGGCGTCGGCGGCCTCGCCGGGGTCCAGCAGACGGCAGTTGGCCGGCCACAGCTTGGTCTGGACAATCTGCCGCACCGCCTCGCCGCCCGACTCAAAGGTGGGAAAGGTAACGGCGGCCGAGGCCCGGAAGCGCGGCCGGGCCTGAATCCGCATCCAGGCCTCGGTGATGATGCCCAATGCGCCTTCGCTGCCCAGCACGATTCTGTCGGGACTGGGACCGGCGCCGCTGCCGGGAAGGCGGCGGGACTCCCATACTCCCTGGGGAGTGACCATGCGGACCGACTCCACAAAGTCGTCAATGTGGGTCTGGTTGGTGGCATAGTGTCCGCCGGACCGGGTGGCAATCCAGCCGCCCAGGGTGGAAAACTCAAAGCTCTGGGGAAAATGGCGCAGGGTGTAGCCGTGGGGTCGAAGCTTTTCCTCCAGGGCGGGCCCGTAAATGCCCGCCTGGATTCGGGCCGCACGGGAAACTTCATCAAGCTCCAGCACTTGGTCCAGGCCGCCCAGGTCAATGGACACCACGCCGTCGTAGTCCTCGGGGGGCTCAAAGCCGCCGACCACCGAGCTTCCCCCGCCGTAGGGAATGGCGGCATAGCCCCGGCCCGAACACCAGTCCAGCAGGGCCGTCACATCCTCTTCCGTCCTGGGGAAGGCCACCACGTCAGGTGGGTTGGGGAATTGCAGGTTGAAGGCCCGTATCCGGTCGCCAAAGCTGCGGCCGTAGGTGTGGACAGCCCGCTCGTGGGTATCGGTGGAGCAGATGGATGCCAGGGAGTCGGGTACGTTGATGCGGGGTTTGCGCAGGTCCAGGTCGCTGCTGGACGGTACCGGCGGGACGCTTATGGAAACTCCGTATTTGGCGGAAAGGCTGGCGGCCAGGTCGCGGCGCTGCGCCTCGGTGGGTTCATCGGCTTCCATTCCCCAGGCCCAGAAACTCTTCCTTGGCATCGCTTACCCCTTCGATCCAGCTCCGCTTGCTTCCCGTCCACGGGGGTTCGTGAAGCCCCCTGATTGAGGCGTATGATACTCGGGCAGTAGTTGCGGCACAAGCGGGAGCATATTGCGGCAGGGCCGTCGCATTTCAGCTATGGGTCTGACCCGTCGTTCCTGCGGAGGCAGGAACCTCGAGTGCTGGGCAAACCCCTCTCGGTTGTTTGTCAAAGGGCAAAGTGGGCAGCCTGTTTCAAGTTCAACTGCCCCGATTTTGCAGTGGCGGCGATGCGGGTTCATATTTCCCTTTCGGGCAGGGCCGGGTTTCAGACGGGTCGCTACGGCAATTTCAGCCCGCCCCACTACCACAAGACCGGATTGCCCCGGACGGGCGCCGCTAACGGGTTGCCACAATGCGCTGGTCATTTACAATTGACCTTGCCGGGGTATGGACCGCGCTACTCCCGCAAATCACCTGACAAGGAGTGTTCAAATGCCCGAAATCGAGAACAAGCTCAATGAACTGGGTTACGAGCTGCCGCCGCCCCGCGCTCCCGGCGCCGGCAACATTATCCCCCTGGTGCGCACCGGCAACCTGGTCTTCCTTTCGGGCACCGGCCCCGGCCTGCCCGGCGGCGGAATGCTGCACGTGGGCAAGCTGGGCGGAGAGGTGACGGTGGAGCAGGGCTACGACTGCGCCCGCCAGACCATGCTGAACCTGCTGACCAACCTGAAGGGCGAGATTGGCGACCTGGACAAGGTGAAGCGCATCGTCAAGCTGCTGTGCATGGTCAATTCGACCCCCGACTTTGGCGACACGCCCAGGGTGGCCAACGGGGCATCGGACCTGCTCATCAGCCTCTACGGCGACCGGGGCCGGCACGCCAGGTCCGCCGTTGGCATGGCCACCCTGCCCGGCGGAATGCCCATTGAGATTGAAATGATCGTCGAGGTAGAGGAATAGGGGCTGTCGTCAAATTGAAAGTAGCAATATCCCAGCGTCCCTTTCCGTCGTTCCCGCGAAGGCGGGAACCTCGCTGGCTGAAGTCAAGATTTCTGCTTTTGCAGGAATGACGGCGCAATTTGACGACACGCCTTAGCAAAGCCGAGTCCCACACCCGGCGCACCAGGAGGCTTACCTATGGCTGAATCGCAGAGGCTGGCAGAGCGTGTTGCCCTCATTACGGGTGGCGGCCGCGGCATCGGGCGGGCCATAGCCCGGGCCTATGCCGCGGAAGGGGCCCGCCTGGCCCTGGTAGCCCGCACGGCTGCCGAGCTGGAGGAAACCGCCAGCCTCGTCAGGGATGAGCAAGGCGCCGAAGCCATCACCGCCATCGCCGACGTGTCCGACCATGACCAGGTCCGGCAGGCCGTCGCCGGGGCCCTGGACCACTATGGCTGCATTGACGTGCTGGTCAACAACGCCGGAAATATCGGCCCCGTAGGGCGGGTATGGGACAACGATCCCGGAGAATGGGCGCGTACCATCGCGGTACACCTCATGGGCGTCTTCTACGGGTGCCATGCCGTGATCCCGGGGATGCTGGAGCGGGGACGGGGCCGTATCGTCAATATGTCGGGCGTGGGCGGCCCCAATTCCTCCGCCTACGATGCCGCCAAGACGGGCATCGTCAACCTGACGGAGAACCTGGCCCTGGAACTGCAGGGAACGCCAATTACCGTCAACGCCATCAGCCCCGGTTCCATCCACACCCGGATGTGGGAGGAGAACCGCGACCTGGCGCTGGCCATCGGCGATATGGCCACCTACCGGCGGGGCGTACAGGTAACCTCCGGACAGGGCGCGTCCATCGAGCGGGCGGCGAAGCTGGCCGTGTTCCTGGGCAGCGACGACTGCGGGACGCTCTCGGGCCGCCTGATCAGGGCCTTTGCCGACCGGTTTGAGGAGTTTCCGGCGAAGGTGGATGAAATAATGGCCTCGGAGGCTTACCAGCTTCGCCGCGTGGACCCGGACCGGCCCTTCCCCACCTCGCCCTCCTACCCCAATTTGCCTGTGGAAGGGCCGTAGGGCAACCCCCCACGCCCTCAATGGCTGAATGTCAGGCATGGTCCGCGCTCGGCCCGCGTTGCGACTCAGGTGACCTTTACGGGTAGGGGCGGGTTTCAAACCCCAGCTGTTCCAACAAATTCAAGCGTAAAGAGGTCTATTGGCTACAGGCTTTGTCATTCTGAACGGAGTGAAGAATCCCAACGGTTTCAGGAAGGACTCTTTCCATAGCGCTATTTGGTTGCTTCCTTACCGTTGGGATTCTTCGTCGCTTCACTCCTCAGATTGACAATTCAAGATGACCTGGGTGTCTTCAGAAACAAACCGGCATAATTAGTTGGAGCAAATGGTTTCAAACCCGCCCTGGCTGCATTTTGGCCGTGGCTGAAGCTGGTTTATGCACCATCCATAGCCGGCAAACGCTTAACCCGGACCCCGGTTACCACTCCGAGTGGGGCGGCCGTCCCATCAGCTCGGCTATGGCGTCTTTGGGAGGCAGGTCCTCAAAGAGGATGCGATAGGTGACTTCGGTAATGGGCATTTCCACGTTCAGCCGTTCCGCCATGGCCAGGGCGGCGCCGGTGGTGTTGACGCCTTCCACCACGTTGTCCATCCTTTCCCGGATTTCGAGCCACGTTCGGCCCCGCGCCAGCTGTTCGCCCGTGAACCGGTTGCGGCTCAACTGGCTGTAGCAGGTGGCCACCAGGTCGCCCAGGCCCGCCAGTCCCGCAAAGGTAAGGGACTGGGCGCCGGCTGCGGTTCCCAGGCGGGTAATCTCCGCCAGCCCCCGGGTGATCAGCGTGGACTTGCTGTTCTGCCCCATTTCCATCCCGTCGGCAATGCCGGCCCCCAGGGCGATAATGTTTTTCAGGGTGCCTCCCAGCTCTACGCCGATAACGTCGTCGCTGGTATAGATACGAAAGGCCTGGGACATCAGCATGCGTTGGACCAGGGCCGCTCTATCCTCGTTGCGGCCCGCCACAACGGAAGCTCCGGGCTTCTCTTCGGCCACTTCCCGGGCCAGGTTGGGCCCGGACAGGACACAGATTCCTTCGTGCAGTTCCGGGGGCAGCTCAGTTTCCAGCACCTGGCTCATGCGGTTGCCTTCGGGCAGTTCCAGCCCCTTGGACGCGCTGACCACGGTGGCCTGCGGTGACAGGTGCGGGGTGATTTGCTGCACGTTGCGGCGGAAATGCTCGGTGGGGACTGCCAGGATGACCAGCTTGGCGAGTCCGATAGTTGCCGCCGGATCGCTGCTTACTTTCAGCAGGTCGGGGAAGGGTACGCTGGGCAGAAACCGGCGGTTCTCCCGGTGCTGGTTGAGGAGTTCGGCCTCTGCGGGGGTACGCGCCAGTATGGTGACGGGCACTTCGTTGCGGGCCAGGGTTATCCCCAGGGTGGTGCCCCAGGTGGTTGTCCCGACTATGGCGGCGGTAGCGGTCACAAGCGTTCCGATGTCATGCGCGTGTCCGGCAATTCCTCGGGAGAGGCGTGCACGCGTACGGAATTGAACCCGGGGGCTCGTTTAAATGATAGCACAGCCTAAACCGGCTTGCCGGACAGCTTGTATTGGCGGCAGGGCAATCGAGCCTAAACTGACTGTCACCCTGGGGGCCACGGCAGCGTTTACCCTGAGCCAGGCCGAAGGGTTCAGGGCGACATGACCACTGTTTAAAGCATCAGCCACTATTTGAGACGCGATTGCCCTGATGGGCGGAGCCATGGCCACCCGCGCAATCCGCTTCAGCGGTCCCGGTGGTCCGGCAGTGGGGGTTACTCTTCTATGCGTGCGGCTGGGTTGCCTATTCGACGCTCGGTTCCTGCCAGCAGCCGCTGAATATTGTCCCGGTGCTGCCAAACTATGACGGTTCCACCCAGCAGGCCGTAGATGAGATAGAGGTTGGACACCAGTCCCCAGGGGTTGAAGTTCAGCAGAATCAGTACCACCAGCACGCCGCAGGCAGATACCACCCCCATGATGGAGCCCAGGGAGAGGTACCGGGTGAATACGCAAACGGGCAGAAACACCACCACGCCGCACACTGCGGCAATGGGGGACATTACCGCCAGACCTCCCAGGCCCGGGGCGATGCCGCGTCCCCCGCGAAAGCCGAGGAACACGGGCCAGTTATGGCCGACCAGGGCCGCCAGGCCTGCCGCAACTTCGGATGTGGGGTCTCCGATAAGGGTGCGGGCCAGCATCACCGCCGAAATCCCCTTGACCAGGTCCAGCGCGAGCACTATGCCTGCGGGACGGTAGCCGGCAGTGCGCAGGGCATTGGAAACGCCCGTCCGTCCGCTGCCATAGTCCCGAATATCAATGCCCCGGTGCATCAGGAGGACAACGTACCCCCAGGGCAGCGCGCCCATGATGTAGGCCAGGGGCAGGACGGCGGCGTAACGGTACAGGGTTGGCGCCTCGGACAGGGTCAGCAGGGCTGCCACCGATGCCGCTATCAGCGCCGGCACGGCGAGCAGGGAACTTAGGGCTGAGGGCGTCAGGTAACCCTTCATCGCCGCCGAAAGACCAGCTTCAGATGGGTGCGGTCAAAGCGGAACTTGTCGCGGATCCGGTTCTCCAGGTACCGCTGGTAGGTGAAGTGCACCAGTCGGGGGTTGTTGCAGGAAAACAGGAAGGTTGGCGGATTAACGCCCACCTGGTTCACCCGGGTGATGCGCAGGAACTCGCCCCGCCGGATCCCCTTGCCCTTGACCGGCGGCGGGTGGTGTTCCGACAGGGCATCGGCCAGCAGGTATTGCAGGTCCCGCCCCGGAATCCACCGCATCCGCTCCTCCCACAGGTCGATGGCCGTGTTCATCAGGGTGGTGATTCCCTGGCGATTCAGGGCCGAGGTGAAGCACACCGGCACGTAGGGCATGAAATGGAACCGGTCCTGGATGCGGGCGATAGCCTCTTCCCGGGCGTACCGGTTGTTCTCGGCAACCAGGTCCCACTTGTTGACCACCACGATAATGCCCTTGCACAGGTCCCAGGCCAGCCCCGAAATGTGGGCGTCCTGGGCCGTGGCCAGTTCCGAGGCGTCGGTTATCAGCAGGGTGATGTCGGCGCGGCTTACAGCGTTCACCGAGCGCAGCACGCTGTATCTTTCAATGCCCGGCTGCACCTGCCCCGGCCGCCGGATGCCGGCGGTATCTATCAGGGTAACCGACCGGTCGCGGTAGGTCATTTCCGTGTCCAGCGCGTCCCGGGTGGTGCCGGCCACGCTGCTTACGATGGACCGTTCCTGACCGAGGATGGCATTCAGGAGCATGGACTTGCCCACGTTGGTGCGCCCTATGATGGCCAGCCTCATTTCCTGGGCGGAGGCCGGTATCGGCGGATTGACGTCTATGTCGTCTTCCTCGTCGAACTCCTCGTCCCATTCGTCTTCCTCTTCCTGGGGCGGGACATATTCCGGGGGAGGCAGGTGGTAGAGGACCCGGTCCATCAGGTCGTAGATGCCGTAGTTGTGGTAGGCGCTGATCATGACCGTTTCCGCGATGCCCATCTGGTAAAACTCGGAGGCCATCACTTCGCGGCCGTCGTTGTCTATCTTGTTCACGGCCAGAATTACGGGCCTTTGGGCTCTGCGCAGCCGGTCGGCAATTTCCAGGTCGGTGGGTGTCATGCCGTCGGCCCCGTCGGTCACAAAGACAATGACCTCCGCGCCGGACATGGCCATGTCCGCCTGTTCCTGCACCATTTCCCGGATGTGGCCCTCGGGGTCCGACTCCAGGCCGCCGGTGTCCACCAGGATGAAACGGTGGTCCTCCCATTCCACCTCAGACATGAGGCGGTCGCGGGTAGTGCCCGCCACGTCGGAGACTATGGCGTGGCGGCGGGCGAGTATGCGGTTAAAGAGGGAGGACTTGCCCACGTTGGGCCGCCCCACCACCGCCACAATAGGCAGCGGCCGCTCCTCCCCTTCACCCATGCCATTTTCCAGTTCAGTTTCTCTAACCATCTCTTGTCTCTATTCCAACTTATCCACGAAGGACACGAAGCTTCACGAAGCGGGATAAGTTAGCTTGCCGGTAATTTCCATGGTCCTGGATTTATCTACATGACCAGGCGTTTCCATTCCAGCCTACCGTGGCTACCAAAGTTTACCAGCAAGCCAACCTTTAGCCCTGTCGCCTTCAGGTAGTTCAGTACCTGCGCCTCTTCCTGCCCCGAGAGTCTGTTAAGCGCTTTCAGTTCCACTATTATCTGCCCAAAACAAAGCAGATCCGCATAGTAATGGCTTGCCAGTTCCTGACCCTTGTAGTTGATTTTCAAAGGTTCCTGAGAGGTAAAGACAATGCCCCGGTGACTTAACTCCCGTTCCATCGCCTCCTGGTAAACAGCTTCCAGGAAGCCCGGCCCCAATTCCTTGTGTACCTCAATGGCCGCACCAACTATTGTATATACTTCCTCTCTTAAAGCTATCTGCAAACCCTGATCTCACCAGTATCTTTAGAAGTCCGCAATCACAAGAACAGTAAGAGCCCCTATGTTACCCCTTCGTGATTCTTCGTGTCCTTCGTGGATTAATTACCGAGGAGGAATTCCAGGACGGCTTTCTGGGCGTGTTTGCGGTTGTGGGCCTGCGTATAGGCTATGGACTGGGGATGTTCCAGCATCCCCGGGGGCACTTCGTGGCGGTAGTGGGCCGGGTTATCGTGCATGAAATTGGGCGTGGGGTTGGCCTGGAGGAGCTGTTGCTGGC
>JAPPJA010000013.1 GCA_028874675.1 Chloroflexota bacterium | reverse complement strand
GATGCGTACATGGCGCCCAGCACCACCCCGCCCCGACCCAGCAGAAACTCCGATGGTTGTATGTAGCCGTCGTGGTCCTCCGACCACCAGGCGCCGATCTTATCGCCGTCCTCTTTGGTGGCCCCGTACGCAACGGGGAAGCTCAGGCCCTTGCCCGCCACCTCGGTGGCCTGCTCCAAGTTGTCGGTGCTTACGGCGTAGATGGAGGCTTCCATTCCTTCCAGTTCAGCCCTTTTTTCTTCCCACGCGGCCAACTGCCGCATGCAGTAGGGTCACCAGTGGCCCCGGTAGAACAGCACCGCCGCGTACCGTCCCGGCACATCCTCCGGAATGCGAATCTGGCCGCCACCCACCAGGTTAAACGTCAATGACGGAAACCGGTCTCCCTGTTGCAGCTTCTCCATATATGGCCTCCTTGGGGGTCTCCCTAATGCAGGTATTCCCTAATCATCCGCGGCGGCGGGCAACTCGTCCTGGGCCACGCCTTCGGGCCACCAGGGGTCATCGTACCCGCTCCAGATGTCCTTGATATGAGGCATTACTTCTTTGGCGAAGAGTTCCGTATTCTTCAGCGTAAGGTCCCTGGGCATCGTGCCAATGTGGAGCAGGCACATCAGGTGCCCCACCCGCAGCATTTCAATGGCCTCGGTCAGTCGCTGGCGGACGGTTTCCGGGCTGCCGGCAATTACGTGGCCCTGCTCAACATAATCTTCCCACTCAAGCTCCCCCGCCGCCTTCTGCGCCTCCTCGCCAATCTGGGGCCGCACCGACTCGCGCACCGACGCGATAGAGCGGTAGCCCGGAGCCTCCGCAAAGGGCGCGTGAATGCGCAGCATCTTCTGGTAGAAGTACTTGACGTGGTCCTGGTACTCCTCCTTGGCCGACTCGTCGGTTTCCGAAACGCAGATCAGTTGCAGGAAGCCCAGCCGGTACGGGTTGTCGTCAACCCCCCTCTCGGCCACCCGGTTCCAGAATCCATCCACCACCCGCTTGCCCCGCAGGTAGCCAAAGTAGCTCAGGTAGCAATAAACGTAGTCCCGGTCCAGTACCCAGTCCCAGGTCTCCAGGCTGCCGCTGCCGGGGATCCACACCGGCGGGTGGGGCTGCTGCAGGGGTCGGGGCCAGATGCTGACGTACCGCAGCTTGTTGTACTTGCCGTTGAAGATGAAGGGCTCACGCTCCGACCAGGCCTTCATTATCAGGTCGTGGGCCTCGGTGTGCTTTTCCCGCAAAGTCACCGGGACCTGGCCGTAGGAGAAGGTGGTGTCCATGGAGGTGCCCACGGGGAAGCCGGCAACCAGGCGACCGCCGCTCATCAGGTCCAGCATGGCCATCTCTTCGGCCACCCGCAGCGGCGGCTGGTACAGGGCCAGGCTGTTGCCCAGCACCACCAGGGCGGCCCGGGAGGTGGAGCGGGAAAGGACCGAGGCAATCAGGTTGGGCGAGGGCATTATGCCGTAGGCGTTGTTGTGATGCTCGTTGACGCACACGCCGTCAAAGCCCATTTTGTCGGCGAATTGCAGCTCTTCCAGGTAGTCGGTGTAGTGCTGCTGACCCAGTTCGGGGTCGAAGTTTTCGTTAGGCAGGTCCACCCACGCGCTGTGGTGCTTCGACTCAAAGTCCTGGGGCAGATGCTGGTATGGCATCAAATGGAAGAAGGAGACTTTCATGGCGCTCTCCCGCGGCAGGTTTGAAGGTCCGGGTTTTGCGAATGATAGCACATCAGGTTCCGTCCCCAAATGCGGGTCCTGGTTCGGGGACGAGATGCAAACCGCAAGGACGGACCGGGTAACTTATCAGCCTCGCGGTCCTACCCCAGGAACTTCCGCAGCTGGCCCGCCTCCCCCACATACTGGGAAATATTCACGCGGGCATGGGTTTCCATCCCCGCCCGGATGGCGCTGGTCAGGCCTTCGTGCACCCGGTCTATCTCGTCCGCAAACTTGCCCACCAGGGCCAGGTATTCGTCTCCCAGCAGTTCCTTGACGTGCCGCTCGTTGGTGTACCTCAGGGCCGCTCGCAGGTCCCCGTCCAGGCTGGGATAGACCTCCCGGAGGAAGGCCAGGTCGTCCTGGTCCAGGGCGGTCAGCCCCAGCAGCTCCGGCGGTATGCCGATGGAGTACATGGATGCGGCGAATCCGATGGCCCGGGGCAGCGTAACCTCGTCTCCTACTCCATCCAGGGTGCGCCCGTAGCCAAACAGGCCGACGTGAAGCTTGCGGTCGCGACGGCGGGGCACGTAGCGGGAAGCGGCGCTGATGATGGCGATTAGCCGCCGCACCTGGTTCTGGTACTCGGCCGTAGTCTTGTCGATAATTGCCCGCGCCCGCTCCTGGTCAATGGGCGCCGGCTCCTTTCGCTCGTGGGCGCGCAACTGGGCGATGCCGTCGCGGACCGTATCCTTGTCGTAGTCGTACTTGAACGCCGACTGGACGGTGAAGGTGTGGGCGCTGGGGTACTCGGTCAGGGCACGCTCAATGTTGATCGGCGTCAGGTGGCCCCGGAAGGGTACCGACCCGGCTCCAATTATAGGGTAGAGGGGTATGCCCAGCCGCCTTTCCAGGTCGTAAAGCCGAGACAGTCCCACCTTCAGCACCAGTTCGGCGCCGACAATGCCATAGTTCAGGGCAGGGTCGCTGCGGGCCAGGAAAACCCGCTGGGCCGGCAGGTCTCTCCCCTGCAGGTATTCTTCCACGATTTGGTCGCAGTAGAAGAGGTGCTCCATGTCCTCTATCAGGGGAATGACACGCAGCTGCTTCGGGTAGAATTCACCTACCCAGTCCTTTACCAGCCGTTCTCCCAGCAGCGTATGCGCTTCCTGACCGACAATGACGTGCCGGTAATAGGCTTCCACCAGGGCAAGTTCTTCGGCCGAGGTCGTAAAGGGCAGGATGACTTCCTGGATGGGAGCGGTCTCGTCGGCGCCATCCCCGTAAAAGTTTCGGGCCATGTCCCACGCCGAGGGGACGCTCTGCAGGGCCTCCACCATGGACTTGCGCATGTCCTTTTCGATGCCTGGGTTGGGCACCCGCAGGGTCAGGACAACATCCTTGCCCAGCCTGCGCTGGCTTTGGAAGAAGTCTGGGTAACCCGTCAGCAGCTTCCGGACCACCTGGTTGTCGGCGTCCTTGCCCTCCGAGTCCCACATCTGTTCGTTGCAGCCCAGGGAAAAAATATCAGCGGCTTCCTGTACTTCGCCGTCCCCCCGAATTACTCCGGATTCGTCGGCAAAGGGCGAAGGCGTGGCGTTGTCCGGGTGCTGGGTGCTCATCACCTTGGGGACAAAGAGCATGATGTACCTCGATGGCGGCAGACAAAAGAAATAGAGGAGAGTAGTTCGCTCTCCTCTATTGTACCTTTTCTTGCCAGTAACCTTGTCAAGCTATGGAAATTCGCCCTTTGGCTTTCATCGCCTGTCATCCATGCCGGAAACAATTAGCCCGTACGACGCAGGGGCGGGTTTCAAACCCGCCCCTGCCGTTCCTTTAATTTCGGAAACCGGTGGATACCTGATGAGGTCTAACCCAGGAATTCCTTCACTGCGGTTATAAAGTCGGCCGGATTGTCCTCAAACACCATGTGGCCGGCCTGGGGGATTTCCACCAGCGAGGAATTGGGTATGGTCTCCAGCATTTGCTGGGCCGTGTCCGAAGCCAGCAGGTCGGTCTCAGCTCCGCGGACAATCAGGGTCGGACAGGTGATGTTGGGCAGGGAGGGCCAAAGGTCATCAGCCGGCGGTACGGTATTGTTCCGGCGTTGCTCTCGAATCAGGATGTCATACTTCCAGCCAATCTTGCCGTTGGGAAGCTCCCTGGTGGAGTACTGGACCCGCCGCCGCATTACCTCTTCCGAAGCAAAGCGGTTCTGGGCGTTCTGGTAGTTGAACACATCCTCGAAGGAGTCGAACTCCTCCGGCACGTTGCGAATCTCCTCGGCGATTCGGTTGCTGCCCCGGCTGTCCAGGACGGGACCCACGTCAACGACTACCAGTTTCTCCAGCTTGCCGGAGTTCTGGCCGGCGTAGGCCATGCTGTTGCGGCCGCCCATTGAGTGGCCAACCAGAACAAACTTGTCCAGGCCCAGGGCCTCCACAAAGCCGGCCAGGTCGGCCACATAGGCGCTGGTCGTGTAGTCGCCGTCCTTCGCCCAGTCGCTGTCGCCCCGGCCCCGCTGGTCCAGGGCCAGCACCTGGAAGTCGTCGCACAGGGCGGCGGACACATCGTCCCAGGAATGAGCGTGGCCCCGCAGCCCGTGGACCAGCAGCGCCACGGGCTTGCCCACGTTGCCCCAGTCCAGGTAATGCAGGGTGTGCCCGTTGGCGGATATTGTCTTGCTTTGAGGTTGTACCTGCGTAGTCATGGCATTTACCTCCACTTCAGATCAGGTTGCCCAATTGCTTGGGGTTTGATGCAGTCTAACACAACGCCGACACCAAAGTGCCTCGGAATACTTCTTACTTGCACTGCCCCCGACCGCTATAATCAAGTTGCGGCGGGAAAGGCAATATTTGCAAGAAGGATAAGACGTGCCCTCCTGCAGAGCAGTGAACTGAGCCTCAGATGATTCCGGTTAGCCCTGGCAGGGAAGGTTGGTTTCTTTTCTTGTTCGTAGCCCAATATTTAGTTGGGATCGGAGCGTTAACCTTTCTGTCAGGAACTGAAGAGGTTGAAACGCTGGAATCCGTGAGGTTGGTGGCTCCTCTCATTATCACGGCGACGGCCAACACAATACTACTCGTTGAAGGTGTCCCTATGGTATCTGAACAGTTCTTGAAGAGAAGGGAAGCGCGGGGAGAGGAACGTGGCAGAAGGGAGACTCAACAACGCTGGGAAGACTGGAATCGCCGCCGCCTCGAAGCAGAAAAGAAGGGCGAGAAGTTCAGCGAACCTCCACCTGAATACAGATAGTAATGGTTGGCCTACGTCCGGGTAAGGGTCGAGGCCTCTTGGTTATTCCACTGATTTACTGTTCATATCAGGCTTCCCAATCGCTTGGGGTTTGATGCAGTCCGGCACAACACCGGTGCCAAAATGCCTCGGAATGCTTCCTATTTCGGATAGTTCCTGTTGATATAATTTCACCACAACACTATGGGGGCAACGATGGGGCGAACCGAGGTTAACGCTACAATTATAGGGCCGCACGCAGAGCGAGAGTTTACTTTCCTGGTGGATACGGGGGCAGTTTTTGTAGGACTTCCTGCAGAGGAAATAGAGAACCTGGGGTTAATCCCTATCCCAAATGGCAGGAGACAGTTTGTTACGGCCAACGGAGTGGTGGAAAGAGATTCCTACGGCGCGTATGGCAGGCTCGAGGACCAGGGTTTCCTTGCAACAGTCATGGTGGCGCCCATACCGTTGATTGGCTACGAGCTGCTGGAAAATATGAGGTTCAGGGTCAATCCTGTTACTCAATCCCTGGAGCGAGTAGGGGATGAAGAAATGGGGCCGCCGTACATGTTAAAAACCTGATGCTGTACCAACCGACCGATAAAGAGTAGGGACAGAGTGCATTGCCACCCTGTCCCTTCGCACATCAGGTCCGGTTACCGCCCCTGCCAGTTTGGCTTCCGCTTCTCGGCAAAGGCCTTTGGCCCCTCCTTCGAGTCCTCGGTGGTCAGCAGCCGGTCGTACATGTGGTAAGTCAGCGATGAAACGTCCTGGGTGGACATGTTCAGTCCCCGGTAGGCCAGTTCCTTGAAGTACTGCACAGCCAGCGGCGCGTTCTCCGCAATCTGCGCCGCCATGGTCATGGCCTCCTCCATCAGGGCATCGCCAGGCACCACCTTGTTAAGAAAGCCCATATCGTAGGCCCTCTGGGCGGTCACCGGCTGAGCGGTAAGGCACAGCTCCAGGGTGGCGGCCAGTCCAATCTGCTTGGGCAGGATGGTGCCGAAGGGTGGCAGCAAACTCCACTTAGTCTCGGTAATCCCCAGTTTCGCATCCTCCGACGCGATGCGCAGGTCGCACATTTGGGCGATGGACCAGCCCCCGGCCAGCGCAAACCCGTTGATGGCGGCGATGATGGGCTTCCACGTCTGGGGCCACATGTAAGGGCGGTCCGGGTACATGCTGTCCGCCGCCCGGGCCTGGCGTCCGTCGGCGTTGTCATTGGCCCGCTCCTTCAAGTCCCGGCCCGCGCAAAAGGCCCGGCCCGCGCCGGTAACAATCGCCACCCGGGCGTCGGAATCTGCATCGAAAGTGGTAATGGCCTCGGCCAGGTCGGCCCGCAGCTGCCGGTTGATGGAGTTCAGCGCATCCGGGCGATTCAGGGTTATGGTCACTATGTTTTCGGTCTTTTCGTAGAGGACGGTCTCTGCCATTTCCGGTGTTTCTCCTTTTGCGGGCTACGGGAATTTTCTTTAGAAGTTTAACAGCTGGGAACGGGCTTCTCCGAGCCTGGCCGGGGGTGCAAAGCTATCTGCTCAGGCGTAATGCCCCAGGTACGTCCCGCCGATAATGTGTATGTGGCCGTGGCTCTGGCTCTGCAGCCCGTCATACCCAAAATTGGACAGGATCCGGAAGCCGTTGGGACAGAACATGCACCCCAGGTCCACTGCGATGGTGCCCAGCCGCTCCATTATTCCGCTGCTCCACATATCCAGTTGGCTCGTATGTTTCTTGGGCATGGCCAGCAGCATCACCGGCACCCAGGTCAGGCGATTGACAATGACGATGATATCCTCGTCCACGTACCGTATCCGGGCCGGTTCCCGACCGGCCACAATTTCGCAGAAGACGCAGTATGGCGCCTGGGTGGTCAATGCATCACCTCAAAAGTGCGGAGCGCCCCCTTCAGCTGCCAGGGCGCCCGGGCTGGAACAGGCAGGTTGGCCTTCCCCCTGCCTTTCGGGGTCACTGTGCTGCCGCCTCCGCCAGAACCAGCCTTCCTCGTTCGTTCCTGGTCAGGCGACCCGCCACGGAGCCCACGCCGTGGCCGAAGACCAGCAGCCAGTTTTCCTCTTCCGCCTGGGTAAGCCAGCGGCGCTTGGCAGCCAGGGTATCCATTGGGTACAGGTCAATGGCGGTTATGTAGGTCAGGGGCAGGTGCTCGGCGGTGGGCACCACGTCGCCAAAGCTGGCCAGTTTCTCCCCTTCGGACTCCAGGTACACCATCTGGTGACCCGCCGTGTGACCGCCCGTATGCCGTACCCAAAGCCCCGGCAGCAGTTCGGTGTCGCCGTCCAGCAACTCCAGCTGTTGAGCTTGTTCCAATGGCAGAAAGTCATCCGCATTATAGGCCAGGTGGGTGCGTTCGTTGGTATTGTTGGCTTCATCCCAGTCCGCCCGCTGCACCACGTGGGTTGCCCTGGGGAAGACGGGCATCGCCTTGCCGGTACCGCGATGGTAACGGGTGCAGCCGCCCACGTGATCGAAGTGGAGGTGGGTAAGGACTACCAGGTCTATTTCCTGGGGATGAACGCCCTGCTGGCGCAGGTTGGCGACCAGCTTGCCGGCCCTCAGCCCGTAGATGGCGCGGGCTTGCCGGTCGTGCTTGGTTCCCGCTCCGGCATCCACCAGCGCCGTTTTCCCCCGGTGGCGTTTCAGGAAGCAGTTGAGGCCCACGGTAACGCGGTTTTTGCGGTCGGGGGGATCGCGCCGGCTCCAGATGACTTTGGGTACCACGCCGTCCATGGACCCGCCGTCCATGCGCATAACGCCGTCGCTGACTATGGTAAGTTCGGCGCTGCCCAGTCGCATAGTGCCAGTGAATTATAGAGACTAGCCCTGCATTGTCAACGGCGGTTCCCACCAGGGCAGGCGAGCCGCGTCTTAGACGGAGATTGATACCTTGAACAGTGGTCATATCGCCCTCAGCCTGCCGAGGCCTCACCGTGACACTCTTCAAGGCGCGTCCCCCCGGTTGCGCCCTGCTTGGCCAACTGTCTTGCCCAGGGCCGCTGTGTTATACTTTTCGCCGACTGAAAAAGCGACTTTTCTTAGGGGGCGCCGTTCATGGCCGGTGAGATTGAGTTTGTTGACGGTGGGACCATTACCACCCCTCAGGGGTTCATGGCCGGGGCCACTTACGCAGGACTGAAAACCTTCGCCGAGGACAAGCTGGACCTCTGTGTTCTGTTCTCCGATCTGCCCTGCGCCGCCGCCGGAGTTTTCACCAGAAGCACGGTCAGGTCTTCCACCGTCACCGTGAACCAGGAACGTCTGGCCCAGGGCATCCCCATGCGCGGTCTCATAGTAAACGCCGGTATCGCCAATACCTGTGTCGGGGAGCAGGGCTATATTGACGCTGTTGAAATGACCCGGTTGGCCGCGCTCAAGACGGGCGCCAGGCCGGAGGAGGTCCTGGTCTGCAGCACCGGCATAATCGGTGTAGAACTCCCCATGGCTCTCATTCGTGATGGCCTGGACCAGATTGAGCTTCACGGCTATGGCGGCCCCGACATGGCCAGGGCCATCATGACTACCGATACCCGTCCCAAGGAGGTGGCCGTTGCCTTCGAAGTGGACGAATGCCAGATCCATCTCGGGGGCATTGCCAAGGGTTCAGGCATGATCCACCCCAACATGGCCACCATGCTGTCCTTCCTTGCCACTGACGCGGCGGTCGAGCCGGCTTTCCTGCAGCAATGCCTCAGCCAGGTTGCCGACGAGACCTACAATATGCTCAGTGTGGACGGCGACAGCAGCACCAACGACACCGTTCTGGTGATGGCCAATGGCGCGGCCCACAATCACCCGATAACCGGCGGCACCATGGCTGGTGAGGCCTTCATGGACGCCCTGCGCCAGGTCTGTACCTACCTAACCCGGGAACTTGCCCGTGACGGTGAGGGAGCGTCCCATTTGATCGTCGTTGAGGTGGACGGCGCCGCCAGTACCGACGATGCCCGGCTGGCCGCCAAGACTGTTGCTTCATCCAACCTGGTTAAGTCGGCAGTTTACGGCACCGACCCCAATTGGGGCAGGCTGATGATGGCCCTTGGGCGAAGCGGCGCCGCTGCTGAAGAGGAAAAGGTGGACCTGTTCATAAATGGCGTGTGCATTATGGAAGCGGGGAAGCCCATTCCCTTCCACCGGGACGCGGTTGTTTCGTTGATGAAGCAGCCCGAGGTAACTTTCCGGCTGCGATTGCATTTGGGAGAAGGCGAGGCCACCGCCTGGGGCTGTGACCTTACCGAGGAATACGTGATTATCAACAGCGCCTACACCACGTAGGGTGATGCGCCGCCTGCCCTTTCCGGTAATTCGGCGGTAGCAGGGCTGCTCAAGGCTGCCTTAAATCCGAGATTGAAATCCTCCCAGCGAAGCGGACGCCAGCGGCTGGGGGGATTCTTAAGTTTCCTGCCAGACATATACAAACCAACCCGGAGGTTGGAGTGCCCGACCCGGATTCGAAACCGCCCATAGTCGTAAAGATCGGGGGCAGCACCCTGGGAAACAACGACACCAGCCTGAAGGACCTGGTCGCGCTGCAGCAGCAGGGCCTCGATGTGGTGGTAGTCCACGGGGGAGGTCCCGTCATATCCAGCTGGATGCAGCGCCAGGGCATAGTTCCAAGGTTCGTTAACGGGCTGAGGGTTACCGACGCCGACAGCCTGGACATTGTGGTGGCAGTTCTTACCGGCCTCGTAAACAAGGAGCTGGTCGGCATCATGCACGGCCTCGGCGCCCGCGTACTGGGAATGAGCGGCATCGACGCCGGCATTTTGGAGGCCCGCGTCGCCAACCCCGACCTGGGCTACGTGGGCGAAATTACCCGGGTCAATGCCGAGCCAATCAACGCCGTTCTCCGGGGCGGCTACATTCCCATGCTGGCCCCCCTGGCCATGCAGGAGCGGGACGGCTCGGAACATGCCGGCGGCGCGCTCAACATCAACGGCGACACGGTAGCAGGGGAACTGGCCCACGCCCTGGGCGCGCAGCACCTGATTTTCCTCACTGACGTGCCCGGCGTTATGGACGGCAACGGGCGGGTGATGGCCCGCCTGGACCGTCGCCGGGCCCACCTGCTGCTTAACTCCGACGTGGTTCGCGGCGGCATGATTCCCAAGCTGGAAGCCTGCGTCAGGGCCCTGGACAGCACCCCGGTGGCCGACATTGTGGATGGCCGGGAACCCGGCGTACTGCTCAAATGCCTCGAAGGTGAGGGCGGCGGTACCCGGATTCTGGGCTAATGGTTCGCCTCCCTGGAAATGCTGGGCCGGGGACTAGCCGTGTCTCCGGCGGAAACCGGACTCTCCGGTCTTTCCGGCAAGGTACAATTGACCTATGGCAACCTTTCCGGATTCCTGCTCAAGGCCGGAATGGCGATACGGGCCGCTGACTCCTAATTACAAGCGTGTCGAGTTGCTAACCCGCCATACTGATGAAAGACGGTATGCGGAAAGGAAAACCCAATGCCTGGTCAACCAGGGCGAAACACCTGGATTCCTTTCTGATACACTCCGACCCATTGAGAGCCCGGAGGTCCCTGGCAGACTCCGGCCTTTTCTGTTATGAAACTGGGGACTTGCCCAGAATCCGTGGTCTTTCGCTAATAACCGGACCGACCTTGCCGCCAAACTTCCGCTGATGACACCCAGGG
>JAPPJA010000116.1:282-10611 GCA_028874675.1 Chloroflexota bacterium | reverse complement strand
TCTACGACCAGATTGCCATGGCATCTGCCATCAGCCCCGAAGTAATGACCACCCGCCAGGTGACGGTGGAGATTGAAGCGGAAGGCCCGGAGGCAGGAGTCTCCCGGGCAACGCCCGGGGGCGGACCAGTAGCCCTGGCGGATAAGGTCGATTCAGACGGGCTGTTTGCCCTGACCGGCCAGTGGCTGGGGTGGGAAGCAGCCTGAGGAACCTGGAAGCACACCGGCTGGGTTTGGCATAGAAAGAGAGCAGCTCTCATCGTGGGCCTGGAATACCGAATTCGCGCGAGTTCCGGACCCCCCAACCGAAGGGCGGGCAGGGCAGCAGCACAGGTTTCCGAGGGCAGGGCTCAGGCGGATTGCTGGAGGAAGTCGGGGTAGAGGGGGACGTTTTCGCCGGTCTTGGTCAGCAGGGTGGGGGTTCCCTGGCCCTCAATGGCGTCGCGGTCCACGATGCAGCGGGCAATGGTCTTGAGGGAGGGCAGCTCGTACATTACGTCGAGGAGGGTTTCCTCGACGATGTAGCGGAGGCAGCGGGCGCCGGTGTAGTGGTTCAGGGCCCGCTCGGCCGCGGCTTCCAGGGCGCCGTCGGTGAACTCCAATGCCACGCCATCGACGCTGAACAGGTACTGATACTGCTTCACAATGGCGTTCCTGGGCTCGGTGAGTACCCTTACCAGCGACTCCCTGTCCAGGTGGTCCAGGCTGGTCACCACGGGCAGACGCCCCACCATTTCCGGAATGAACCCGAAAGCCAGCAGGTCTTCGGGCGTAACCTGGGACAGGACGCTGTCCTCTCCATCGGCCCGGTTGCGGGAGCCGCCCAGAAAGCCCAGCTGGGAACCGTGGGTTGCAATCCGGCGGGAGACAATCTCGCTGAGACCCTCAAAGGCGCCGCCGCAGATGAACAGGATGTTGCGGGTGTTAATCTGCAGGAATTCCTGCTGGGGATGCTTGCGGCCGCCCTGGGGGGGAACGTTGGCAACACAACCCTCAATAATCTTCAGCAGTTCCTGCTGGACGCCCTCGCCGGAGACGTCACGGGTGATGGAGCGGTTTACGCCCTCCTTGCGGGCGATCTTGTCCATTTCATCAATGTAGATAATTCCCTGCTCGGCACGGCCGATGTCCCAGTCTGCGGCCTGGATCAGGCGCAGGAGAATGTTTTCCACGTCCTCGCCCACGTAACCGGATTCGGTGAGGGAGGTGGCGTCGCATACGGCGAAGGGTACGGCCAGAGTGCGGGCCAGGGTCTCGGCCAGGAGGGTTTTGCCGCTGCCGGTGGGGCCCATCAGCAGAATGTTGGCCTTTTGAAGCTCTACTTCCGAGTCGGCGCCGCCGGACCAGATGCGCTTGAAGTGGTTGTAAACGGCCACACTGAGGGTCTTCTTGGCCCGTTCCTGGCCGATTACGTAGTCGTCGAGGCTGGCGTAGATTTCCCGGGGAACCAGGGGGCCGTCAACGGAGGAAGCGGCGGGGGCCTGAGGGGCCGGGGGCTGGATGAGCTCACCCAAGGCCCTGATGCAGTCGTAACAGACGGAAGCACGGCCCTGACCGGCCAGCACCAGTTCGTTGCGAGCACGGGCCTTGCCACAAAAGGAGCACTGCACAGGCCGAGAGCCGCTTCTGCCTCGAGTATCCCTGCCGTCAGGAGTCGCCATTAGCCTCTACCGCCCACTTAGAAATCGCCCGGGATGCTGATCCGCGCCTGCGCCGTCGAGCGCAGCGCCCGCCTGGAGGAAACACCCTCGGATATCCGAGGGTCAGCCCAGCTACTCGCTGGACTCGGCGGAATCCCCGGACTCACCCTCCGGACTTACACCGAGAATTTCGTCCACCAGGCCGTACTCCACCGCCTGTTCGGGAGTGAGATAGTAGTCCCGGTCGCTGTCCTGGGCAATGCGTTCGTAGGTCTGCCCGGTATTGGTGGAAAGGATGGTTCGCAGCCTGTCCTGCAGGCGAAGGATTTCGCGGGCCGCGATTTCAATGTCGCTGGCCTGACCCTGGGCGCCGCCGAGGGCCTGGTGCATATGGACGGTGGAATTGGGCAGGCAATAGCGCTTGCCCTTGGCGCCTCCCGAAAGCAGCACGGTGGCCATGCTGGCCGCCATGCCGACACAGACGGTGGACACCTCGGGAGAGATCATCTGCATGGTGTCGTAGATGGCCAGGCCGGCGCTGATGACGCCGCCCGGGCTGTTGATGTAGATGCTGACCCCCCGGTCGGGGTCTTCCCGTTCCAGGTAGAGCAACTGGGCGATGATGGTGTTGGCAACCGGGTCGGCGATGGGGGTTCCGAGGAAGATAATCCGTTCGCGCAGCAGCAAGGAGTAAATGTCGAAAGCGCGCTCACCCCGGGGGCTGGTCTCAATGACCATGGGAATAATGCTCTGGGGGACCGCCAGGGATGATTCGTAGGGATTGTACAGCATGGGGTTATGCTCCTTCATTACTCTCTTCCGATTCCGACTGGTCTTGCTGGCCGGTCGGGTTCTCTTGTTCAGCCTGGGGCGCCTCAGCTTCGGCAGCGGCTTCCGGCTGGGACTCCGATTCCGGTTCGTCAGCTTCGGCTTGTTCTTCGGCGGCCGCGGCGGCACCCGGTTCCAGGCCCTGCACTATTTCCATGAGGCGGTTCATCACCTTCTGGTTCATAAGCGAGGAGCGAATAGACTCTGTCATACTCTCAGAGTAAAGGGTGCGGCGCATGGCTGCCTGATTCTCGTCGGTGGCTCCGGCCACCATGGTTTCGATTTCTTCCTGGATTTCCTCGGTTGAGACCTCCAGCTCTTCCTCCTGGGCCAGCCTGCGGACCACCAGCATACGGTTGAGGCGGTCTGCGGCCAGGGGGCGGAGTTCCTCATGGAACTCTTCCTCGGTCTTGCCCACGTAGGCGAGATAGGTGTCCATATCGAGGCGCTGGTTGCGCAGCATCCGTTCCCGTTCTTCCTGCATGTTGTCGATTTCCCGTTCCAGCAGCAGGTCGGAGGCGGTGATGGTGGCGCTCTCCAGCAGTGAATTCATGCTCTGTTCCTGGAAGGCGTAGTTGGACTGGGCTTCAGCCTCGCTGGTTACCCGCTCCAGGACGTGGGACCGCAGGGCCTCCAGGTCGTCGAAGCCTTCGCCCACTCCCTTGGCGAACTCGTCGTCCAGGTCTGCCAGAGCCTTCTCCTTAATGGAAAGGACGTCCACCACAAAGGCGACGTCCTTGCCCGCATATTCGGTCCTGGGGTAGTCCTCGGGCACCGTAACGGTGAATTCCTTGTGCTCGCCTTCTTCCATACCTTCCAGGTACTGGGCAAAACCGGGGAAGGGCAACACGTTGGTAGTTTCGGGGATGTAGTCAATCTCCTGGTCGCTGACCAGCGCCTCGCCGTCCATCTCGCCCTCGACGTTGAGGTTCAGCAGGTCGCCGAACTGGACGGGACGGGAGACGGGTTCCCAGGGGGCCATGTCGCGGCGAATTCGCTCTAGAACCTGGTCAACCTCTTCATCGGAGATTTCGACCGGCTCCTTTTCCAGGCGGACACTGTAGAAGTCGCCCAGGTCCACGGTGGGTTCCAGGGGAACGGTGGCCTTGAAGGAGACGGGTTCCAGCTCGGTAACCTCTACGCGAGGCTCGACGAAGGCCTGGATTTCCTCGTCCTGGAGGGCCTGGTTGAGGGTTTCGGGAATCATGAAGTCCAGGGCTTCCTGGACCAGGGCGATGCGGCCCACGTAGCTTTCAACAATAGAGCGGGGGGCTTTACCCTTTCGGAATCCGGGAATGTTCAGTCGGCCAACAGTGCGGCGGTAGGATCGGTCAATAAACGGGTCTTCGTCCGTTGCGTCCATTTCAACATTGAGGATAACTTCGACGGGGCTGGACGATTCCTTTGTAACTTTCACCGAACTACTCTCCGTAACGTGCTGTCCGCCGTGGCACAAGGGGGTATGCCCACTAGAAGCGGAAAGCAAAATTATAGCATATTCCCGTTTGCCGCAAAAGCCGGGCGCAGCGGCGGAGCAATTGGCCTGACTGGCCCGGGCCCCTGGCAAAGAATACTGTTTTCCCCGTTATTTCCGCCCATATCCTGTCATATCCTACCCGGAGATTCACCCCGGCACGGCGCATTTTGGGGCGTTTCTTCATGGCATTTTCACGGGTCTTCTTAGGTGGGCGACTTGAGGCTGAGGCTCCCCCAGGGTCCTGTCTGTCGCAGCCAGCGCTGTGTGAATATGGTAGGGCTCGGTTGAGCAGGCTGAAAAGGGGGTGAGAGTCAGTAGAAGGGTACCGCTTCGGTGTATGGGGAGGGGAGATCAGGGCAGACACCCAGGTTTTGCCCCTTTGTGGAAATAAGGCCGCGCCAACCGGTCCGGGTCCCAGCGAGTTGGTTGCGGAAGAAATCCAGACTAAGGAACTACTGCTATAATACGCCGGCATTTCCGGCAGGAATCGAGACCCGCTTCGGGCGGGTATATTTTCAAGCAGAGGGAGGTCAAGAAATGGATCTTGGATTGACCGACAAGGTTGCCATTGTTACCGGCGGCAGCGAGGGCATCGGGAAGGCCGCCGCCCAGCGGATGGCGGAAGAGGGAGCCAGGGTTGTCATCGTGGCGCGGGGGCAGGAGAAGCTGGACCAGGCCGCGCTGGATATTCGCACCGCCACCGAAGGTATGGTGCTGCCCGTCTCCGCGGACGTTTCCCATCCGGACAGCGCCGAGCAGGTGGTGCAGACCGCATTGGACAATTTCGGGCGGGTGGACATCCTGGTAAACAACGCCGGTGTGTCGCTGGCCAAGCCCTTTGAGGACGTCACCGACGACGAGTGGGAGTACGACTTTGACCTGAAGGTCTGGGGCGCGGTGCGGCTGATTCGCCGCTCCATTCCCGAGATGCGCAAGGTTGGCGGCGGTCGCATCATCAACGTCACGAACCTGGGCGGCCGGACACCCGGCGCGGGTTCAATGCCCACTTCCATTTCCCGGGCCACGGGCATTGCCATCACCAAGGGGCTGTCCAAGGACCTGGCCAAGGACAATATCCTGGTCAACACCGTCTGTATTGGCATAGTCAAGAGCGGCCAGCACACCCGCCGCTACGACCGGCTGGTGGAAACCAACCCGGACCTGACCCTGGACGAGTTTTACGAGCAGACGGCAATAGCCCGGGGCGTACCCCTGGGCCGCATCGCGGAGACGGAGGAGGCGGGCGACGTTATAGCGTTCCTTGCGTCGGAGCGGGCCAGCTACCTGACGGGTATAGCCATCAACATTGACGGAGGAACGTCGCCAGTGGTTTAAGGGGCAACCGAAAACGCCGGTTTCCTGGAGATTTAACGGTTGGGGGCAGGCTTTTCGTCTGCCCCCTTTTTTGCCGTCCGCACCCAAATGGCGGATAATGCAGGGACCAGACTGCTGACGAGCACAAACAGGAGAACCCAGTTTTGACTACCCCCACCTATATGGACGAATTCAATCCTCCCCAGCGAATACTCATGGGGCCGGGGCCCAGTTCCGTAAATCCCCGGGTGCTGCAGGCCATGACATTGCCCGTCCTGGGGCACCTGGACCCCCAGTTTTTCCAGGTGATGGACGAGGTTTGCGGGATGCTGAGGGAGGTGTATCACACCGAGAACTTCATGACCGTGCCCCTGTCTTCCACCGGCACCGGCGCCATGGAGGCCGCCTGCGCCAACGTGCTGGAGCGGGATGACAAGGTGATCATCTGCCGCAACGGTTTCTTCGGCGACCGCCTGGGCGACATCGCCGAGAGGTGCGGGGCGGAGGCGATTATCCTGGACTTCGAGTGGGGCGACCCGGTGGACATACAGGTCCTGGCCGACGCCCTGGGGCAGCACGGGCCGGTGAAGGCTGTAGGCGTGGTCCATGCCGAAACCTCTACCGGCGTGCTGACGCCTATGCCGGAGATTGTGGACCTGGTGCACCGGCACAACGCCCTGATTATCGTGGACGCGGTAACCTCCCTGGGCGGTCACGACGTGCGGGTGGACGACTGGGACCTGGACGTCTGCTACAGCGCGACGCAGAAGTGCCTGGGGTCGCCCCCGGGGCTGGCGCCCATCAGCTTCGGCCCCCGGGCCATTGAGGTAATCAACACCAGGCCCAGCAAGGTCCAGAGCTTCTACTTCAACCTGAAGGACCTGGAAAGTTACTGGAACCAGACGAGGGCTTACCACCATACGACGCCGATATCCATGACCTATGCCCTGCGGGAGTCGCTGCGGATGATGATGGAAGAGGGGATAGACAACCGGATACGCCGCCACGCCCGAGTGGCCGGGGCGCTGCGGGCCGGCCTGGAAGCCCTGGGTATAGGGTTGATGGCGCCCGAGGGTTACCGCCTAAACCCTCTCACCACCGCTCTAATTCCGGAGGGTATCGAGGATATGGCGGTGCGGGGACGTTTGCTGCGGGACTTCAACATTGAGATTGGCGGAGGCCTGGGGCAGGTACGAGGGAAGGCCTGGCGCATCGGCCTGATGGGCGAGTCGGCCAAGGAGTCGAACGTGTTTGCCTTCCTGTCGGCGCTGGAACAGATACTGCCGGACCTGGGCTACGAGGTTGCATCAGGGGCCAGCATGTCCGCCGCCCAGCGCGCGCTGGTTAGTTATGATGATGGTGGGGTGCTGCCGTAACAGCGCTCTTCCAAGAACCGGCCAGAGCTTGCTAACAATAAGGGGACGGCGTTTGTTGTCGTCCCCTTCTCCTATGGCAAATATGGTGCCCACTCCCAACCCAATGGAAGAGCCTTGCTGCTACAAGGCGCTTACAAACTCCCGCAAGCTTTCCAGCGCCTTGGTGATGTTTTCCTGGGAATTGGCGTAGGAGAGGCGGACGTAGCCTTCGCCGTAGGCGCCGAAGGCTGAGCCGGACAGCAGGGCCACGCCGGCTTCGTTGAGGGCTCGTTCCTCAAACTGGCTGCTGCTGAGGCCCGTTTCCCTGATGCTGGGGAAGGCATAGAAGGCGCCTTCGGGCTCGGGGCAGTTGAAGCCAGGAATGCTGCGCAGGCCGTCGGTGATGAGGCGGCGGCGCTGGGCGAACTCGGCGGCCATGGCCTGAACTTCGTCCTGGGGGCCGTCCAGGGCGGCGATGGCGGCCCGCTGGCTGAAGGAGGCGGCGCAGGAAACGCTGTTGACCGCCAGGCGGGTGATGTGGGGCACCAGTTCCTCGGGCATAATACCGTAGCCCAGCCGCCAGCCGGTCATGGCGTAGCTCTTGGAAAAGCCGTCCAGGATGACGGTCTGTTTGGCCATGTCGGGGAAGGCGGCGATGCTGAAGTGCTCGCCGGTGTAGAGGATGTCCTTGTAGATTTCGTCGGCCATCACGTACAGGTTGCGGCCCCGGGCCAGGTTGGCGACGGTCTCCAGTTCATCACGGGTGAGGGCGGAACCGCAGGGATTCTCGGGAGAGTTGATGATGATGAGCCGGGTGCGGTCGGTGATTTTGCTGGCCAGATCGTCCAGATCGGGATGGTAGTCCTTCTCCTCCAGCAGTTGCATGGGAACCGGGGTGGCGCCGGAGAAACGGATCATGGACTCGTAGATGGGGAAGCCGGGGTTGGGGTAGATGACCTCGGCGCCGGGTTCGGCCAGGGCCAGGATGACGTAGAACATGATGGGCTTGGCGCCGGGGGTAACCACCACCTGCCCAGGGTCGGTGTCTATGCCCCGCACCTCGCGGCTGTTGCGGGCGATGGCCTCGCGCAACTCGGGCAGGCCGGGCGTGGGGCCATAGTGGGTGTAACCCTCCTGCAGGGCGCGCACGCCGGCGTCAACGATGTGCCTGGGAGTATCGAAGTCGGGTTCACCGATCTCCAGGTGGATGATTTCCCTTCCCTGGGCCTCGAGGGCCCGCGCCTTGG
Organism: Chloroflexota bacterium; assembly: GCA_028874675.1. Classification (GTDB taxonomy): domain Bacteria; phylum Chloroflexota; class Dehalococcoidia; order Lucifugimonadales; family UBA3495; genus Bin22. The sequence goes on along the minus strand of JAPPJA010000116.1, from coordinate 2,751 downwards.
CCAAAACCTCGAAAGCGGTCTCGGTGCCCAGGTTGTTCATTCTGTCGGCCAGGGTCATAAGTCCTCCAGGTATGTCTTTGGTTTAGCTGTTCCTAATCCAGGGTAATGAGTCCTTCGCGAAAATCCAGGGTCAGCCGCTGCCCCCGGAAGAAGTCGAGGCCGAGGAGGCCGTCGAAGGGAGCGCCGGAAGGCAAGTTGTGGCAAAGAACTGGTAAGTCTCTCCTTGCTTGTTCCAGCGCCTCGATCATGCGAATTGCAATAACTGGACTCGTTTCCTCACCACTGGCAGTGACTAACTCTATTGTTTCGACCGGTTCATCCACATCATAGCCAAGAAATTGTACTGTTTCTTTGCTGATCAAGGTTTGGGTCGCACCGGTATCCAGGGCAAGCCTGGCTCTAACGTTGTTAAGGGGGCCATAGAGCCTTACGATTACTGGAATAAAACTGGCAACAGGATTAAAGGAGGTGGTCAAAGCGCAAATGCCTTATCCCGCATCGCTTCTCCCACATACAAAATTGCCGGATGATGCGGGCGGAGCTCGAAGAGCTTGCTGTACACCTCCTGGCGTTCCTGGCTGTGAAAGATTACCTTGCCATTTATGATTTCCTGAGCGCCAGTAGTCTCCGGGTCTTCAATCAGCACCCACTGTCCGTCAAACCCAGCTTCAATTTCCGCCCAGGTCATGACTTCGCTCATCGCTTTTGCCTCCAGCCGGGTTTATCCCTGCGCCTGGTTCTGGGTCCTTACCGGCAGGCCAAAAATGTCTATGAAGCCGGCGGCGGCGGAGTGGTCGAACTGGTCTTCCCGGTCGTAGGTGGCCAGGCTGTAATTATAGAGGGCCTGGGGAGCGGTGCGTCCCACCACGGTACAGACGCCCTTGTGCAGCTTAACCCTGACGTCGCCGGTGACGTAGCGCTGGGTGCTGCGGATGTAGGCGTCCATATCCAGGCGGTGGTGAGTGAACCACAAGCCGTTATAGACCATGTCGGCGTATTGTTGGGCAATCTGGGCCTTCAGGCGGGCCTGGTCTTTGCTCAGGGTCAGGGTTTCCAGCGCCTTGTGGGCAGCGTGCAATGTCACCGCCGCGGGAGTTTCGTAAACTTCTCTTGACTTGATGCCCACCAGGCGGTTTTCCACGTGGTCAACCCGGCCAACGCCGTGCTGGCCGGCCAGCGCGTTCAGGTGGCGGATCAGGTCCACCCCGTTCATACTCTCGCCGTCCAGGGCAGTGGGAGTACCCTCCTCGAAGTGGATTTCCACGTAGGTGGGTTCGTCCGGTGCGCTGCTAACGGGCTGGGTCCAGTCGTAGGCGTCTTCGGGCGGTTCCAGCCAGGGGTCTTCGAGTTCGCCGGCCTCGGCGCTGCGACCCCACAGATTTTCGTCCACGGAGAACCGGCTGCGGCTGGCGTTGATGGGCAGGTTCCGCGCCTGGCCGTATTCGATTTCGTCCTCCCGGCTCATTCCCCAGTCCCGGATGGGAGCAATGACCTTCAGTTCGGGAGCCAGGGCGGCCACGCCCACGTCGATGCGGACCTGGTCGTTTCCTTTGCCGGTGCAGCCGTGGGCCACGGCATAAGCGCCCTCGGCCCGGGCGGCCTCGACCAGGTAACGGGCAATGAGGGGCCGGCCCAGGGCGGTGGCCAGCGGGTACTGCTCCTCGTAGATGGCGCCGGCCTGCAGGGCGGGGAAGAGAAACTCGCTGACCAGGGTCTCCTTGCCGTCCACGGTCAGGGCCTTGGCCGCGCCAACCTGCATCGCCCGCTGACGGATGGACTCCAGGTCCACCATGCCCAGGTCTATGGTCAGGGTTATGACGTCGGCGCCGTACTGTTCCTTTAGCCAGGGTACGGCCACCGATGTATCCAGGCCTCCGCTGTAGGCCAGGACGATTTTGTCGTTTGCCATTGGTAGTGGTTTACCTCCGTGGTTTCATTGTCGTACTCGATGCCCCTGCCCTTGAAACTCGAGGCGGCTCACGATGCGAGTGGCCGAGAAAATTGGCTCAAAGGGTTTGCCAATCTTCCGGAATCAGGGCCATCACCCACAGGAGCGACTTCCAGTAGTTTTCTTTCAGCCGGACGTCTTCGCCGGGTTCCAGTACGAGACTGCGCCCGCATGCGGCAGGAGCAGTCTTCGTTGAACTTGACCCTCCAGTCCGGGCAAGGGCCGGGCCCTGGCCTAAATCTTCTCCAGGGCTTGTTCCAGCCTGCCGACACCCTCGTCGATCTCGGCGGGGGTGATGTTAAGGGGAGGCATGAAGCGGATGGTGTTGGGACGCGGGCCGTTGAGCAGAAGTCCGGCCTCGTTACAGTTGGTCAAGACCTGTCCGGATATGGCGTCGTCGAAGTCCATGGCGGCCAGCAGGCCCTTGCCGCGTACCTCGGTAACAAAGGAAAAGCGGTCCTTGACGTCATTCAGCCTTCCCAGCAGGTAAGGTTCCATCTCCTTTACGTGGCCGGGGATGT
>JAPPJA010000116.1:0-272 GCA_028874675.1 Chloroflexota bacterium | reverse complement strand
CCCCCCCCAGTTACGGTCCAAACCCTTTACCGGGGGCGGGGGGGGGTTGGCCTAGTCGCACCCGGGGCCCGGCTTCCCCGGCGGCCGTGGTCAGGGCATTGCCGCCGAAGGTGGAACCGTGATCGCCGGGCACCAGGGCCTGGCAGTGGGCCTTGGACAGGAAGGCGCCGATGGGCACTCCGTATCCCAGGCCCTTGGCGAGGGTCATCACGTCGGGCTCAACGTCGTATTCCTGATAGCCGAACAGGCTGCCCAGGCGCCCCATGCCCGTC
>JAPPJA010000129.1 GCA_028874675.1 Chloroflexota bacterium | reverse complement strand
ACCATTTGTTTCATCCCTTCATATTACCAGCATAACTCGTCGTTGTAGTACTAGGTGAACAGGGGCATTACCTTCTCGCCGAACAGCCGCATGGACTTCCGCACCTTGTGGGTGTCCATCTCCCCGGTGTTCAGCTTGAGCATCAGGTTGCGTACACCAATGTCCCGCATCTCCGCCACCTGTTCCGCCACCTGCGACGGGGTGCCGAGGATGAAGGCGTGTTCCAGGACCTCCCCGGGCGGGGCCGGCCGGTTGGGGTCGGGCGGAGGGAAGCCTCCGGGGTTGTAAACCTCGCGGGCATGGCGGAAGTGGGTCCTCTCCCGCTCGAATCCTGCCGCCGCAATCTCCAGGGCTTCATCATAGCTGTCGGCAACCAGCAGGTCCCGGGAAGCCCAGCACTGGTCCAGCGTATCCTCGGCCTGCCCCTCCGTGAAGCCGGAGTCCAGCATGGTGGCCCGGTACCGTTCCAGCCTGGCCTGCAGGGTGGGGAGCGTCTGGATGCCGATCATTATTGGCCGGCCAATTTCCGCCATCTTGACGGTAGAGGCCTCGCTGATGCAAGCCCGCACCATGGGCGGATGGGGCTTCTGGTAAGGCCGGGGCCGCAGCAGGGGAAACTCTATGCTCCAGTGTTCACCCCTGTGCTTCAGGTCCTCGCCGGTCCAGGCCGCCACCATGAGTTCTTCGGCTTCTTCCAGCCTGGCCAGGCCATCTTCCATGGTTATGCCGAAGCCCAGGTATTCGTAGTGGTTGTAGGCCGAGCCCCGGCCCGTGCCTACTATCAGCCGGCCGTGGCTCAGGTTGTCCAGCAGCGCGGTCTGGATGGCCAGTCGCACCGGGTGGTGAAAGGCCAGTTCAACCACCGCGAACCCGATCCTGATGCGCTGGGTCCTGGCGGCGATGGCCGCGCCCAGGACCAGCGGGTCGGCATGGGCCGCCGCGCCATCAAAGTGGTGCTCGGTAAGCCATACCGAGTGCATGCCGATATCCTCGGCCAGTTGAATCTCCTCCAGGGTGCTGTCAATAACGGCGGAATCGTTCTCGGGCTGGTGGCTGACGGGAAATACGAAGGATCCGAAGCGCATGTCTGCCTCAACAGGTGGGGTATAGGTCTCGCAGCCGATTATAAACCATCAACCGCGCAGGCGTTGCGGGTTGAGGGAAGTGTAAAAGGACAATCGCTTTACAGATTCAGGCTAAAAGGGGCCCAAATTCGGCAGAATAGCGGTCCAACTGCATTGAATGGATGGCACTTGTCAATCGCCATTCCAGTGGGAAAGTCATCCTACAAGTTGCTTCGAGGTTCCCGCCTTCGCGGGAACGACGGTTTAGCCCCAACCCATCAATACAATCTGGTTGAACTAATAGCGTACATTAGGTGCGGGTTTCAAACTCGCCCTACGAGCTTGAAGCACCCAAAATCGGACCGGTATCTGCCCCTGCGCGATCGCAGATCTATACCACACCACCTGACCTGGAATACTACTCATGGCTCATTCGGGGGCCTCATACCCACCAGGTTTACGAGCCAGGAAACAGTACAGCGGCGTAAAAATACCGGCTCTGCCGCCGGCAACGTAAGCGTCGGCGATATTGTCCAGCAATGCAACAACTTCTGCGCAGCCCTTCGGGAACATACCCAGCATCTCAGACAGCCTGACGGTCCCCTGTAGCAGCTTGCGACCCAGAGGAGTCCGGTACAGGGCATTGCCCCGGGTTCCGCGCCCGGTTGCCATTGGCTGATACCATGGGGTGGCCCATTCATTGTCCAATACGGCCAGGTCCTGCCCTTCAATCACTTGAAACCCCACCGCTTCAAGGGACTGGTTCACCTGGTGTGTGGTCGCAATATCCTTGAGAGCGATGCCGTGCATCAGGTCCCGTTTAATGTGGTGGTGCCGGTGGTTGCTGGGATCGAATTTTTCGGTCAGGCACATTTCCTGGCCCCAGAAGAGGGCCCCGGGTTTCAGCACACGGTAGATCTCGGCGAATGCTCCAGCTTTGTCCGGCGCGTGGCAGGTGGATTCGATGGCGTATCCGCGATCGAAGGTGTTGTCCGGTATGGCGCCCATGTCCATGAAGCTGCACTCCAGATAGTCAACCATGTGGCCAATCCCTGCGGCCTCATTCAGCAGTTTCGCCTTCTCCAACTGAATTCCACTGCTGTTGATTCCCAGGACACGTGCGCAGGACTCCCGAACGACGCGGCGCATGGGACCGCCGACTCCGCAGCCAACATCGATCACCCTCATGCCCTTGCTCAACTCCAGCCTTTCAATCATCAGACGCTGGTGCCGGACCTTGGCGTCTTCCAGGCTCTCCCCGGGCGAAAGCGGGGCGAAGTGAAGGCTATCTCCCCAACCAAACTCCATGAACTCGGTGCAAAGGTCATAATATTCTTTTACGGTATCGGCATGGTCGTAGCCGGTTGGGCCGGTATTCCCTTCCTCCCCCCTTTCCACCCAACCGTCGAGGCCCTTCACGCGCTGGCGAACGTCCGACCCTCGGTACGCAGCCTTCAGCCCGCTGGATAATTTTCGCAGTTGCATAGGACACTCTTCAGGCGGCGTTCCGTCCAGGGCGGTCTCGTAAGCTGGGGGGGCCGCCGCCAGCCATGCCCCCAAGCGCCAGCAGCATTCTAGCACCCAGTTCGGATGCTGCCACTCTACAACGATCGCTGTTCACGCTCGTGGCGGCGGTGGGCGGCCTCTATTTTCATGTCCAGTTCCTGGGCCCAGAGCCGCATGGAATATCATCCCCTGCCCGAGCGCAGGCTCATTATCCATCTGTCCGGCGAGGTGAAAATCGGCTCCAGCGACGGGTCGGAAATAGTCCTGCGCGCCGGAGACAACCGCCTGATGGACGACGTGTCCGGCAAGGGTTACAAGCACGATGCCCTCTCAACCCAGATGCGGTGTACGCCCTGCTGACCGACTGAGGGGGTTGGCGGCAGAGGCGATAGTACCGCCACCAACGCTACGGAATGCCAGTTCCGCGTTCTTCCACTACCCGTGTTAACCCCTCGGGTACGTTCACGGTGAGCGTGCCGGACCGCGAACGGCCAGCCCTGCGACGAGTCCGGGGCGCACGGCAGAGTGGGTTACAAGCCAATAATGAAAAGACCCTGGGTCCCGATTACCCCTGCCTGGCCTGCCGAGAAAAGGAAAGCCGCCAGGGCGATTCACCCTGACGGCCTCCTCCAGCTTCTGCCAGCTTGAGATCTAGTCGTCGGCCGGCGCCGGCGCGGCCACCCGGTTGTCCACCAGGTCTGCGGTGCAGGCCGTTTCGCTCAACAGACCCCAGCGCACCATCCAGTTGTAGGTGTCTTCCACAATTTCCGGCGAGTAGTAGGTATCCTTGGTGTAGCGCAGGCGCGGCAGGTGGAAGTCCTCCGGGGAAATGCCGCCGTACCTGGCTGCCACCTCGGCAAAGCTGGGCTCATCGATCATGTAGTGAAGGTACTTGCGCTTGTCGGCGTTGAACATATCTATGGCCCGGCCCACGGCCCGGTTGATGGCGGCGAAGGTCTCCGGGTCCATGTCGTCGCTGGCGTTTTCGGCTCCCAGGTAGTGGCCTTCCGCCAGGGACTTGCAACCCAGCTTTTCGCCCAGCGAAATCCAGGGTTCCATCACCACGCAGGCGTCGGCCTCGCCGTTCATCATCGCCTCAAACCGCTTTCGTGGCGAACCAAAAGACACCAGCTTGATCTTTTCGTTGGGAATGTAGCCCTCCAGCAGGCGCAGGGAAACATAGTGGGCGGCGGCGTGGAAAGACACTGCCACTGGCCGGTTGCCCAGCGTGCCCGGATAGTTATGGGGCGAGTCGGGACGCACCATCAGCGACTGGCTCATCACGGCGGCGCGGAGGGATATGATCTTGGTGTCTTCACGCTTGCTCTCATAGGCCCGACGGACCTGACCCTCTTCTCAAGCGCGGTAGATGGACACCATGTTCTGTTCGTAAGGCACGTGCCCCAGGATGGGGTCCACCTCGTTCGGGTCGTAGGCAACCCGGTTCTCCCGGTCGCCCTGGGCCCGCACAAAGGTCATATCAATGCCTTCTTCTTCAAAAAGGCCCTCGTCCTTGGCGATCAGCCAGGGAATGGAAAACACGATACCGCTGATTTCACTGACTACTTTCTTCATAACTCCCTTAACCCTCCCGTTGGGATTGCGGGGTACTGAGGGCGCCGACCGTTAATCTTCCGCAGTCAAGTCTCCCGCGGCCAAATCTCTCTCGGCGTTGATGGCATTCTACTGCCCGCCCGTCCGCAAGGCAATGCCCTGCTCGTACCGCCAATACAAGCGGTATGTACAGCTGGCGTAACGTCCTGTGGAATTCAATCGCCCCGACCGCCGCTGCCACTACCTTGACAACCGTATCCTCCCCGCGTTTAATGCTCTCAATATCTCCGTCCTTCCGTCAACAGTCCCATCCTTGCCCCGTATGGCCAGGTGATTGTGACCACTTTTCCTTCTGATGCCGGAACTTCCCTGGACGCTCCCTCATCGCCATCACGCCTTGAAGTAAAGGACCTTCAGACCTGGTTCTACACCGGTCGCGGCGTGGTGAAGGCCGTGGACGGCGTCAGTTTTACCCTGGAACCCGGCGAAACCCTGGGCCTGGTAGGAGAATCGGGTTCCGGAAAGAGCATTACCTGCCTCTCCATCCTCAGACTGGTCCCGGAGCCCGCCGGGCGCATAATCGGTGGCGAAATCTGGCTGGGAGATACCGACCTGCTTCAACTGTCGCGCCATGAAATGGAGCAGATACGGGGCCGTCACGTCTCGATGGTGCTCCAGGACCCAATGACCTCCCTGAACCCCGTTTTCAACGTGGAAAAACAGGTGGGGGAGGGCTCAATGTACCACCTGGGCCTTCACGGGTCCGGCCTCAAGGACCGGGTACAGCAGCTACTGCGCTGGGTGCGCATCCCCGCCCCGGAAGTTCGGGCCAACGACTACCCCCACCAGATGAGCGGTGGCATGCGCCAGCGAATCGTGGGCGCTATTGCCCTCTCATCCCAGCCCTCGGTGCTGATCGCCGACGAGCCTACCACCTCCCTGGACGTCACAATTCAGGCCCAGTACCTCCAGCTGCTGAAAGACCTGCAGGAAGAGCACCGTTTCTCCATGATTTTCGTTACCCACGACTTCGGAATTGTGGCCAGGGTATGCGATCGGGTGGCGGTAATGTACGCCGGCAGGATAGTTGAGATGGCCCCAACCCGGGAACTGTTCGGTTCACCCCGTCATCCCTATGCCAGGGCGCTGATCCATTCCCTTCCCGACCCGGATACCGAAGTTGAGTGGCTTACCACCATACCCGGTCAACCGCCTTCCCTCTACGACCTTCCTCCCGGCTGCCCCTTCGCGCCCCGTTGCTCCGAGGCCATGGATATCTGCACGCAGGAGTATCCCCCAACCTTTGAGACGGGAATAGCCGAGCCGGGAGCCGCCGGCCCCCCCGCCAGCCATACGGCTGCCTGCTGGCTTTATGGAGACGGTAGCAGATGACGGCGACGGCAGGAAGCCAGCAGCCGCTGCTGGACGTTCAACACGTACGGAAATACTTCCCTGTGAACCAGGGCGTGCTGTTCCGCCGGCCGGTGGGCTACATCAAGGCGGTGGACGACGTGGCCTTCACCATTGCGCCCGGCGAAACCTTCGGCCTGGTGGGAGAGTCGGGCTGCGGCAAGTCCACGCTGGCCAAGCTGATACTGCTGCTGGAACCCCTCACCGAGGGCGAGATAGTATTTGAGGGCCAGCCCTTAACGCGCCTGTCGGGAGAATCGCTGAGAAAATATCGCGGGACCGTGGGGGCTGTCTTCCAGGACCCCTTCAGCTCCCTTTCCCCGCGCATGCGGGTCCGGGACATTGTTGGCGACCCCCTGACCGTAACCACCGACACCCCCAGGCGCCAGATTGAGGAACGGGTGGCGGAAGTGCTGGACCAGGTAGGGTTGAATCCGGCCACCGCCTCCAACTACCCTCACGAGTTCAGCGGAGGGCAGCGGCAGCGCATAGCCATTGCCCGCGCGCTTTCCGCCTTTCCCAGGCTGGTAATTCTGGACGAGCCCGTGTCCGCCCTGGACGCTTCCATTCGCGCCCAGATCATCAACCTGCTCAAGGCCCTGCAGCAGGACCTGGGCCTCAGTTACCTGCTCATCGCCCACGACCTGGGCACAGTACGCTTTCTCAGCGACCATGTGGGGGTTATGTACCTGGGGCAGCTGGTTGAGAGGTCCACCTCCAGGCGGGTCTTCACCAACCCCCTGCATCCCTACACCCGCGCCCTCCTTTCCGCGGCCCTGCCGGTGCGACCGGACGTGGCGCGGGAAGAGGTAGTCATTTCAGGCGAGGTGCCAAGTCCCCTGGATCCTCCCTCCGGGTGCCGGTTCTTCCCCCGCTGCCCGGCGGCAATGCCCGTCTGCGAAACGGTTCAGCCTCTTCTGGCCCCGGCCGAGGATGGTCACGAGGTGGCCTGCCACCTTTACCCCACCAGCGTCCCCCGGGGCGCAACCGTTCCCGGAATTCAGGGAGGTACCTGATTGAGCGGAAAGTTGCGCTTGCGCGGCGGCGCCTGCGTTCCTTATATTTGCCCAGACAAGCACTACGCCCCGTCGGGAACGGCCCCGCCCAAGGGTCCGATATTCAAAGGGAGAATTTATTGATATGAAAACAGGAAGATTTTTCCGGCTGTTGGGAATTTGTCTGTCGCTGATGGCGCTGGCCAGCGTGGCCGTTGGCTGTGGCAGTTCGGCCACTCCGACTGAGGCCCCGCCACCCGCGGCCTCCGAACCTGCCGCATCCGCTGCCCCGGCCGCTCCGGCCGCCGCACAGCCGGCCGCTCCGGCGCCCGCCGGCCAGGAAGCCATGACCGGGGCGGAACCGACCCAGGCGCCGGATCAGTCCCAGGCGCCGGTTCCTGCCGCCGCCGCCCAGCAGGAAGGCAGCGTTACCGCAGAGCCTACGGCCGTACCTGAACCCGCGGATTCGGTCCGTGTCCCCGAGGGCATTCTGACCGTATCGGAGTTTGATTACGATACCGAGTCGTGGCTGCCATGGGAGGGCGTTACCCAGCGATTCTACTGGGAACGCGTCATGGAAACCCTGCTGCTGCTGGACCCCGTAACCTGGGAATTCAAGCCGGGCCTGGCTGAGGAATGGTCGCTTTCCGAAGACGGCCGTACCGTTACCTACAACCTGAAGGAGGGCGTTCCCTTCCACGGCGGCTATGGCGAGTTCACCGCCTCCGACGCCGCATACAGCCTCGACCAGTGGCTTTACAACGAAGAGTCCACCCACCCGTCGGTGGCTGCCCAGCTGCAGGCCGAACCCCAGGTGCGGGCCCTGGATACCTACACGGTCCAGGTGGAATACACCAAGAACCCCTTCCTCACTGCCTTTATGGACCTTTCCTCGGGCAATAACGGCACGGGAATGATGTCCCGCGCCTTCGTCAAGGAAGTCGGTCTCGACGGCGCCCGCCGCGAGGCCATCGGCACCGGCCCCTACGAATTCGTGGAACACAAGCTGGGCGAGTCCATGGAGGTCGAGGCCACCGAGGGCCGCCACTGGCGCATAGTGCCCCAGTGGAAGACCACTAAATTCCGGATTACTCCCGAGGCCTCAACCCGTCTCGCCCAGGTATTGAGCGGCGAGGTGGACATCGCCCTTCTGCCCGGGTCCTTCAAGCGACAGGCGGAAGCGGCCAATGTGCGCACCATCCTCAACCCCGGAGTCGCCGGCGTCTTCATCGTGCCCGTGGTTTACATTCCGGGCACCACCGGCATAGATGCGCCGGACCCCAACAACCCCAATGCCGACCCCGTATTCCGGGAAGCCCTGAGCCTGGCCATTAACCGCCAGGAACTGGCCGACGTCGTCTTCGCCGGCGGCGCCGTACCTACCGGCATTACCGACCTGTCCCCCATTTCCCTGGGCTACGACGCCCGCTGGGAAGAGCCCGACCCCTATGATCTCGAACGGGCAAAGCAGTTGCTGGCAGAGTCGGGCAAGGCCGGCCTGACCTTTGAGTTCCAGCAGCGGCCCCTGGGCGGTATTCCTGAAGGGCCCCAGTTGGCGGAAGCCATTGCCGGCATGTGGGAGGCCGCAGGCCTGGACGTGGAACTGAAGCTGAACCTGCAGGGAAGCGCCCATTCGGCCATGCGCAGGGCCAGGGAGCTGGAAGGCAAGATCTGGCTGATGCGCCTGGGCCACCTTACCGACACCACCAGGCGGCTCATCTCCCAGTATCGCTGCACGGCCGAGCGCACGGCCCTGTTCGCCTGCAATTCGGAACTGGAAGCCCTTACCCCGAGAATTCAGGCCTCCACCAACCTGGAGGAAAAGGACGAGCTCATTCGCGAAGCCTACGGGATACTGCTGGACGAGCGCACGGTTATTCCCGTTGTCCAGACCGCCAGCCTCTACGCCATCGGGCCCCGGGTTGGCAGTTGGTCGCCCCGGCTGGGCGAACGCTTTACCACTGAACTGGAAAGCGTGGGACACGCCAACTGATACAGATCCAGACTTACTTCCGCGTCTCCCCGGGGAGGTTCCGCTCCGGTACGGGGGACGCGGGGGTCTTTTTCCATCAAGGATGCAGGTCCTGAATGCGTAGATACATACTGGCCCGCTTCGTCCAGGCGCTGGTGAGCATGGTTGCCCTGAGCCTGATCGTCTTCTTCCTGGCCCGCCTTACCGGCGACCCCAGGGACGTGCTGCTGGGCGACGACTACTCCCAGGAGCAGTGGGACAAGATGGGCGAACTCTGGAGCCTGGACGAACCCATCTACGTCCAGTACGCCATCTTCCTCAGGAATGCGGCCACGGGCAACTTCGGCGAATCCATATTCTGGAAGGAACCGGCGGTGGAAATGCTGGCCCGACGCATACCGGCCACCGTCCAGTTGACCCTTACCGCCATGTCCCTGAGCGTAATCATCGCCATTCCCATGGGAATCCTCTCCGCCGTAAAGCGGGACACCTGGATAGACTACGCGGGCAAGACCATTGCCATGCTGGGCCAGTCGGTGCCCGCTTTCTGGCTGGGCATCATCCTCATCTGGGTGTTTGCCGTATCCTGGAGCCTGCTGCCCACCTCCGGTCGCGACGGGCCCCTCCATTACGTGCTACCTTCAGTCACCCTGGGCTGGTTCACCGTGGCCGGCATCATGAGGATTACGCGCTCGGCCATGCTGGACGTGCTGGACAGCGAATACATCAAGCTGGCCCGGGTAAAGGGTGTGCCGGAGAACGTCGTCATCTGGAACCATGCCCTGCGCAATGCCGCCATTCCGGTGGTCACTTTCCTGGGGCTCATCCTGGGCAACTTCCTGACCGGATTTGTGGTGGTTGAGACCATCTTCTCCTGGCCGGGCGTCGGGCTGCTGGCCATCCGGGGAATTCAGTCCAACGACTTTGCCATCATCCAGACGGTGGTCATGTTTGGCGGCCTGCTGTTCATTACCATCAACTTCCTGGTGGACATCTTTTACGGGTACCTGGACCCCCGGATCCGCTACGAATGACCACAACGGCAATAACCAACCGGAGCGCAATCGAGTTGAAAACAGTGGAAGGGAACGTTGGCTGACGCAGGAACCACCCCGCGGCTGGTCAGGGCTCGGCAGGTCAGCGGGTTCTGGCGGCAGCTCCGAAGGGCGCCCCTGATCCCGGGGGTAATACTGCTCGCCGTGGTTGTATTCGCCGTTTTCGCCCGTTTCCTGGCTCCCGAGGCGCCAACCTTCGGCAAGCTGGCCGATGCCTTCATACCTCCGGCCTGGGTGGAGGGCGGCAGCTCGGCTCACCTGCTGGGCACCGACAGCCTGGGCCGCGATGTTTACAGTCGCATAGTTTACGGGGCCCGCGTCTCGCTGATAGTGTCCATCTTCGCCATTTTCATTGCCGGCGGCATTGGCACGGTTCTGGGACTGGCCTCCGGTTACTTCGGCGGCCGCATGGACGGAGTAATAATGCGCCTGGTGGACATTGCCCTGGCCCTGCCAACTATTCTGATGGCCCTGGTCCTGGTTGCGGTGCTGCAGCCGGGCATCGTGACCGTAATAATCGTAATCGGCTGCCTCAACTGGGCCAACTATGCCCGGCAGATCCGGGGTGAGGTTTTGACGGTCAAGGAGCGGGACTTCGTGGTGCTGGCCCGGTCCATAGGCTCTTCTCCCGCCCGCATAATGTCCCGCCACATCCTGCCCAACGTATTCAATACCATCATAGTGCTGGCCACCCTGCAGGTAGGCTCCGTGATTCTTCTGGAGGCTACCCTGAGCTTCCTCGGGCTGGGAGTACCGCCGCCCGAGCCTTCCTGGGGTCAGATGGTGGCGGAGGGCCGCAACTTTATCGTGGTGGCCTGGTGGATGGCCCTTTTCCCAGGCATGGCCATTGTGCTCACCGTCCTGTCGATGAACCTCATGGGTGACTGGCTCAGGGACTTGCTAGACCCCCGTCTCAGGCAGCTCTAGGCATTTCCTGCCTGGGCCAGCCTTGCCGGGCAACTGTCAGCTGGGGCCCTTCTGGTATATTATCCAAACGCCATTCCAAAACCGGCAATGAACGGAGCGTCCTTATGTCCCAGTCTCAACCGGCTCGCATCGACTCCCACGCCCACATAGTGCCCCCTTCGCTGATTGACGAGGCCCGAAAATCCGGGGCCACCCTGGGGG
>JAPPJA010000548.1 GCA_028874675.1 Chloroflexota bacterium | reverse complement strand
GATGGTTCACCGGTCAGACCTGGTGGTGGCGTGACACCTTTAGTTAGTCCATAGTGCAATATAGGGCGGCCCAGGACATCGCGCGTTGTATGATGTAATGCTGAGCAAAGTCCAGGCAACCGTATCCCTGCCTGGCTGACAGGCAGGATGCCCCGGACCTGGGCGCCCAGCCAGGAGGGCAGGCCCTTCGGCAGTTCCGGGGCGCCAGGATAGCCCTCGGGCTGGCAGGTCTTTTGCCGCCAGCCCCGGCCCAATTTGAGCGATAACTATATCCCGATTGCCCTGCCGCGCCGAGCGTAACTGTTCAGACTTGGCGTGTTACAAGTTGGAAAACCCGTCGTTCCCGCCTGCGCGGGAACCTGGGACCTGTGCAAGTCGTGGGTTGGGTAGGGGCGCATGGCCATGCGCCCCTACGAAGTCGGGGGTATGACGGGTGTATGGTCGGGCAATTCCCTCAACTCTGAACTGTTACCGCCGAGCCGCCGGGGTTGCCCGATCCTTTCTCAACAAATAGGATATAGGTTGTCAGAAGGCGCCAATCCAGGGGACAGGCGTCCGCATTGCGAGGCACTGTCGCCACCCAGCGCCCAGCGGCGGGCCCGTCTATCTGTAGCCTGCCCCCGAACGGCCGGGCAATTCAGGAGTGTGATCGCCATAAGCCGGAAGTATAGTCCCGGGCCGTGGACGAGTTTCTTTCGGGCCCAGCACCACCGCAGGTTATTTGTGCGGCCCCGCCCTACCCGCCGACAGGCGACGGGGCCCAGATTCATTTCACAGGAGCAACGATGATCATGGCAGATTCCAAGCAGACCATTTCAAACCGGCTAACCAGGCTCCACCAGCGGATGGAAGAAGCCCAGGTGGACGCGTATCTTGTGCCCTCCTCCGACGCCCACCTGAACGAGTATGTGCCAGATTACACGCGCCGCCGGGCCGCCATCACCGGGTTCCGAGGCTCCGCCGGCGACGCCCTGATCTGCCGGGATGGGAGCCATCTGTTCGTTGACTCCCGTTACCACCTTCAGGCGGACGACGAGGTGGACCTCGACAGTTTCCGCGTCCACAAGCTGGGGCTGGCTGGGGAAAAGACCCTCAGCCAGTGGTTGACCGAGATGGAAAGGGAGCGAGGCAGCCTGCGCGTGGGCTTCGACCCCTTCGTGGTCTCGATGCAGGCTTACTCGGTGTACCAGGCCGCCTTGAAGTCTCCCGATTCCTCCCTGGTTCCGGTCAGCGACAACCTGGTGGACGCCGTGTGGGACGACCAGCCGCCGCCCCCGGCCAATCCCATATACCAGTTGTCGGACGACCTTACCGGTTGCGGCGTCGCCGAGAAGCTGTCCGACATCCGCAAGGAAATGGAGGAGGCCGGAGCTACCCTGCTCGTCCTGACCAAGCTGGACGAGATTGCGTGGGTAACGAACCTCCGGGGCACGGATATCGCCTACAATCCCGTGTTCGAGGGCTACCTGGTCATTGACCGGGAGAGCGCCACCTGCTTCACCCGGGTTTCGCCTCCAACGGAAGTGACCGATGCCCTGGCCTCGTTAATCAGCTTTGAACCCTACGGCGCCTACGCCGATGCCATGAAGCGTTACGGCGCGGAGGCCTCGGGCCTGGTCTGGCTGGACCCCAGCGGCGCCACGATGGGTACCAGGTTGATGCTCCATGAGGACCAGAAGCTGCTGGAGAAGCCCAATCCCACAGTGGCGCTCAAGGCCATCAAGAACGAAGCGGAGATCGCCGCCTCACGAAACTCCCACCGGCACGCCGCCGCCGCCAAAATCCGCAGCTTCAAGCGCCTGCAGGACTCCATCAAGGCGGGCGAGACCGTCAGCGAGGCGGGATACAGCCAGATACTGTACGAAGAGTATGCCAGCGAGGAGGGCTTCTACGACCTCAGCTTCACCACCATCGCCGCCGCGGGACCCAACGGGGCCATCGTCCACTACTCCGACGCCAGCCCCGACGTACCGCTCCGCGACGGTGAGATGTTCCTGGTTGACTCCGGAGTACAGCTACAGGGCGGCACTACCGACGACACGCGCACGGTAATCGTCGGCGAGCCCTCCCAGCGCCAGAAGGAAGTCTATACCCTGGTCCTGAAAGGCCACATCAACCTCGCCATGCAGAAATTCCCCGAGGGGACCGGCGGCATTGCCCTGGACGCCCTGGCCCGCACGTTCCTGTGGAACGCTGGGCTCGACTACGGGCACGGCACCGGCCACGGCGTCGGCGCCTTTCTGAACGTCCACGAAGGACCGCAGCGAATTACGCCAAGGGGGGCCGACGAGCCCTTCAAGACCGGGATGATTGTTTCCAACGAACCCGGCTACTACGAGGCGGGATGGGGCGGCGTGCGCCTGGAAAACCTGTACGTTGTCGTCCCCGACGATGAGATGCCAGGCCATCCCGACGGTCGGAAGTGGCTTCAGATGGAGTCCCTGACGCTGATTCCCTTCGACAAGGAACTCATTGACTGGGACCAGCTTTCCGGTGAGGAACGCCGGTGGCTGGATGGATACCACCGGCAGGTCTGGGACACCATTTCTCCCATGCTGGAGGAAGGGGACCGCGAGTGGCTGCGGGAGGCCTGCCAGGCCCCCTGACGGGCAGGCGCTTCCTGCCTTGCGCCCGTACAGCCGAAATGTGCCCGTCCTACGCGGGCATGAATTTCATGGAAGAGCACGGCGAACTCAAGCCGTGCTCTTCGTTATGGCTATGCATTTGCTCCGGTGAAAGCCTGCGTCCCGGGGTTATACGAACCAGCCCATGCCCTCCCAGTGGCCCCGCAGGTAGGCTATCTGGCCCCCGTGGACGATGTTGTCATAGACCAGGATGCCCAGGAGGGTCTCTTTCGGCTCCGGGTCCAGGCCGGGCCTCAGGCTCATGGCGACGCTTAACTCCTCGTCGGTTACGGAGGACATATAGTCCCGGCAGCAGGCCTTCATGGCCTCGTAGTACCCTACCAGGTTGTCCCTGGATGGAAGCGGCCAGGCGGCTATGCGCGCCGCGTCCCAGCCCTGGCCGGTCGTCTCCGGGTCGTCGCCCAGGCCGAATTTCTCGCACCAACCGTCTTCTATCCATACCTGGGGCTTGCCCTGGAACCTGGTGTTCATGAAAACGTCCACCACCCGGCTCATGTGAAAGAGGAGCCAGCCAATGGAATTGTCGCTGTCGGATATCCGGCGCGCCAGGGTTTCATCGCTGAGCCCGTCTAAGGCACGATCTACCATACCCCAGTTACGTTCCAGCGCATTTGATATTCCGGTGGAAACAGCCATCACTACCCTCCAAGAGTTTCGTTAGATCGGGGTTACGGGCCAATTGTACCAGCCTTGAGGCCGGCGCCTTAAGGGAGCGCCGACGACCAGGGAAAGTCCACCCATCGGGCTTCGCCCGCGGTGTTGGGCCAAGACACCGCCTCCGGGCGGGACATAGACCTGGGGTGAGAATCCCGAATTGATCGCCCGTATGTTCCGTGTGTGTATAATGGGGCAACACACATCAGCGGGAGGACGCATGGCTATAAAGAACTGGCCCACCACCTCATCCCGGGTCGTATATCACCGCCTGCCAGCGGGCGCATCTCTTATCGGAAGTATCGAGTCCCTCGCGCATTCAGAAGGCATCCGCGAAGCCTCCGTAATGTCCTGCATCGGAAGCCTGACCCAACTCAAGCGCCGCAATCTCTGCAGCCTCGAAAGGGACCACGAGAGGGAAACAATCGACGAGATAATGGAGTTGGTCACCGCTGACGGTTACATTCAGCCGTTGGAGGACGGAGGGGTGTACGTTCATCTGCACGTAGCCGCTGCAAAGCCATCGGGCGAAATTGTCGGCGGCCACTGTGAGGACACCACCTGCTTTACCGGCGCCTTCGTATATCTCCAGGTCATAGAGGAAACACAGGACTGAAACCTCCCTCTGAGCAGCTCAAACGTTAGCCATCGTCAGGCCTGTATATACCTGCTTTCACCGTGCAAAGGCTCCTGCCTGGTTCGATGTTGCCGGGAGAGGAGCCTTCTTCCCACAGGACAGGCTTGACCGGTGGCGCGGGCGAAGCCGTCCCCGCCCAATTCGCCGTCCCCGACCCTTGCATTTCAGGAGGAGGGCTATGAAGACTATCGAACTGGACTACACCCGCCGGTGCGGCGACGAGCCCACGAAGGGACACAACCGGTGGCATCCCGACATTCCCCCCGCTGTGACCGCCGACCCCGGTGAAGAAGTGGTGATGCAGACCCGCAACGCCTTCGATATGCAGATTGACCCGGCCACCCAGGCGCCCGACCTGCTGAATGCCGACCTGAATCTGGTCCATCCCCTGACCGGACCCGTGTACGTCAACGGCGCCGAAGCCGGCGACCTGCTTCAGGTGAACATCCTGACCATCGAACCGGCAGGATGGGGTTTCACCACCATCCTGCCCGGCTTCGGCTTCCTGCGGGACCTGTACACCGAACCCTACATCGTACACTGGGAGATGCGCGACGGCTTTGCCCATTCCGAGCAGTTGCCCGGCGTTCGGGTGCCCGAGGCGTCCTTCATGGGCACCATCGGGGTTGCGCCGTCCCGGGCCCTGCGCCAGGAAATCCTGCTGCGGGAGGATGAACTGCTCCGTCGCGGGGGAATGGTGGTGGGACCAACTCCGGCCGGGGCGGTGCCGGCCCATGAGCCCTTCGCCTCCGAGGGGCTGCGAACAATCCCGCCCCGCGAGAACGGCGGCAATGTGGACATCAAGCAACTTACCGGCGGCACCCGCCTTTACCTGCCCGTCTTCACCGAAGGGGCGCTCTTCTCCGCCGGAGACGCCCACTACGCCCAGGGCGACTCCGAGTGCTGCGGTACGGCCATCGAAATGGACTGCACCCTGCACGTCAGCTTCGAAGTCAGGAAGGGCGAAGCTGCCAGCCGGGGCATCAACTTCCCCTACTTCGAACGCGACGACTACTTCACTTCCCCCGAAATGGCGGCGCCCCGCCGCTTCCTGGCGTCAACCGGAATGTGCATTTCCGACGGCGCCAACGAGTCCGAACATGCCACTCTGGCCTCCCGCCAGGCCCTGCTGAACATGATTCACCTGCTGATGGAACGGGGCTGGTCCCGCGAGCAGGCCTACTGCATCTGCAGCGTGGCGGTGGACCTCAAGGTGAGCGAAGTGGTGGACGTGCCCAACTTCGTCGTCTCCGCCTTCCTGCCCCTGGACATCTTTGCGGCCTGACCCGCCCCATTAAAAATGCCTTCCCCCGACAAGGGGGAAGGCAAGAATGGTGGTTGCACCCTTCCGGCGGCCGGCTCTGAACAGAACTTCTAGACCGCCGACAATTCCTGAAACTGCTCTCAGGCCAGCTAGAAACCCCTACGGCTTCTCTATGGGCGCCCCCACAATGCTGCCCCACTCGGTCCACGAACCGTCGTAGTTGCGGACGTTCTCGTAGCCCAGCAGCTGGGTAAGCACGAACCAGGTGTGGGACGAGCGCTCGCCGATGCGGCAGTAGGCGATGGTGTCCTTGCTGCCGTCGATGCCGTTCCCGCCGTACAGCGCCGCCAGCTCGTCGGCCGACTTGAAGGTGCCGTCCTCGTTGGCCGCCTGGCCCCAGGGGATGTTGGCGGCCCCGGGGATGTGCCCGCCCCTCTGCGAACCTTCCTGGGGCAGGTTGGGCGGCGCCAGCAGTTCCCCGCTGAACTCCTGTGGAGAGCGCACGTCCACCAGAGCGGTGTTGCCCGCGCCCACGGCCGCCAGAACCTGGTCCCGGTAGGCACGGATGCTCTCGTCCGGGTCCTTGGCGGTGTAGGTGGTCGCGGCGTAGCTGGGAACGTCCGTGGTCATGGGGCGGCCCTCGGCCTCCCACTTGGCCCGGCCGCCGTTCATCAGCTTCACATTGGCGTGACCGTAATAACGGATCTGCCAGAAGGCCCAGGCGGCAAACCAGTTATTGTTGTCCCCGTACACCACTACGGTCGTGTCGCCGCCAACCCCGGCGCTGCCCAGCAACTGTTCCATTTCTCCCTTGCTCAGCAGGTCCCGGCGGAGGGACTGCTGCAGCTGACTCTGCCAGTTCCAGCCCACGGCGCCAGCGACGTGCCCCTGCTCGTAGGCCGCAGTATCCACGTCCACCTCAATCAGTCGCACGTTGGCGTCTCCCCCGTGTTCGGCCACCCATTCGGTGCTTACCAGTGACTCGGGATGGGCATAATCTGCCATTGTGTATCCTCCTTGGTTATTTGTTGCATGCACGTAATTATAGCCGCTGATTTCGTAATGGCAATTCGGAAAACCGGCAGATTGGGTCAAAGGCGTTGCTGCTTCGGCACGACCGGCCGTGATTTCCCCTTTTGACACATACACGAAAGATATTTAATATATGGCAACTAATATGACTCTCCCCGAACAGGGCAGGTGAAGCTATGACCACCATTCCTGAGCTCAAGGACCAATACGAAGGCCTGGACCGGCGCGTTGATATTCGGCAGGACGCCGCAATTGATACCGAATGCCTCATGACCTTTCAGTACGAGTATCCCGGCCAGGAAACCGAGGTGGTTATTGATACTGACGAGTTCACCGCCGTCTGTCCCTGGACCGGCCTGCCCGACTATGGGGTCCTGACCATTACCTACGTTCCCGGTGAAAGCTGCATCGAGCTGAAGTCCCTCAAGTACTACCTGCTGTCCTTCAGGGATGTAGGCATAGTCCAGGAACACGCCGCCAACCGCATCCTTCAGGACCTGGTGGCCTGTTGCCGTCCCCGGCGGATGAAGGTCAGGCTGGACTACAAGATACGGGGCGGCATTCACACTGATGTTTTTGTGGAGTACCAGGAGCCGGGGCAGTAGCCCCGGCTCTCTTGCTAGAACCGTTGCGGGCCCGGCGTACACCCAACCTGCAGGAGGCTGTTTATGCGATTCACCGGAACCTTCGTCATTGTAGTGGCGCTCTTCATCACCGTGTTGA
The DNA here is from genome assembly GCA_028874675.1 of Chloroflexota bacterium. Classification (GTDB taxonomy): domain Bacteria; phylum Chloroflexota; class Dehalococcoidia; order Lucifugimonadales; family UBA3495; genus Bin22. The sequence continues at coordinate 3,760 of JAPPJA010000548.1, read as the reverse complement.
TAGCCTCCAACATCATTGCGGTGAAGCCCATCACCATTCTGCCTATCCAGTGGTTTGGCGACCCGGCAATCATACTGCCTGCCTCGATTATCATTTTCCCCATCAGCTATATCGTCGGTGACGTGTTGACCGAGGTGTACGGATTCCGCGTTGCCCGGGGCATTATCTGGCTGGGGTTTGCAATGAACCTGCTGCTGGTCATCGCCCTGTGGATTTCAGGAATCCTTCCCGGCGCCTTCTTCTGGGGAGAGGGGGAGCAGGGCTCTTACGATCGTATTCTCGGCCAGGTACCGAATATTCTGATCGCTTCCTTCGTGGCATACCTTATCGGGGAGTTTTCCAACTCCACGGTGCTGGCGCTGTTGAAATACAAGATGCAGGGCAGGCTGCTTTTCGTCCGCACCATTGGCTCCACCATAGTGGGACAGGGCCTGGATTCCTTCATCTTTATCTTTCTGGCCTTTGGCATCCTTCCTGGCGTTTTCGGGGGCGACCCCTGGTCCAGCACGGCCCTGCTGGGCGCGGCCCTGGCCCAGTGGATCGTCAAGATCCTGTACGAAACCCTGGCCACTCCGCTCACCTACCTTGTGGTCAACTTCATGAAGCGGGTGGAGGAAATGGACGTTACCGACGCGCCACGTTCCCTTAATCCCCTGGGAATTTTTACCTAAGCCGACCAGGCAGTTGGCCGCCCGTCCACCGACTCTGAATGCACCCCCGTCTCCCTTAACCAAATTTTGCTCCAATAACACCTGAAGGGCCGATTATTGGAGCAAAAATGGACGCCCCGCTAGAATCGGCGGGGCGTTTCACATTATCGGGCTATCTCGAACCCACGGCCATCAGGACGGCCAGGACGTACAAGACGCACTTGCCCCGGCCGTCAATCGTTCCCAGCACCGGTAGGAACAAGGCCAGCAACCCGTACGCTTAAGCGGACAGGGCGGGTTATTCCAGAACGAACGGGCAATGCAGGGGAGACTCAGAAGGGCCGGACAGCGAGGGTTCGGCCCTTTCCTGTGCCTTGTCAGCCTGAATGAGTAGGCGTTACATTGTCCTACTCAGGACAGACCTACATCCGGCAGGAGAACATATCTTGATATGCACACTAGAAGACCAAGCCGTTAGCCTGTCAAAAAGAATTCTTGAGCAGACAATAGCTTGCGCATATTACTATGAGGAAATGCCAGAGGAATCAATACTCAGGCAGCGTTTCTTCCAGAAAGACAACCTTTGGAAATTCGCCATCGGTTGCATTGTTTTGCCCATTATCAATGACTACTACCCTTCCTTGCAGCAGTTAATCGAAGAACAGCGGATGTTCTCTGCGCAAGCCCTCGCCCGCATCATTCACGAACGGTTCATTTTGTTTGAATTCTTGACCGACAGTGACGACAGATTATTGCCTTGGGTGAAGGCGGAAATGTGCCGGGAATATTGGTTCGTCAAGGATATTGTAGAACGAGATATACAGGGAAGGAAAGACGAAAGGGCCACAAGTGAAATGCGATTATTGGCTGCGTTGCTGGGCGATAGCCCTTCAAAAAACGGGGGGTTCCCCGGCCCTCAAAGAAGATTTGAGGTAGTTACTCGACTGCTCGATGAGCGAGCAAAGAGTGAAATTGAACGATGGATGATTAAGCAACCGTCTGGCTATATCCATTCCAATCTAACTGTGAGTATGCGGCCTCGTATGTTGCATTACTATGTGAGATACAGCACCTTTCTCTGTCTGAGAACGACTATGGGGGTGTGCCTCGATAATGACTTGCTAAACCTGCCCCAGCAAAGAGAAGCGAAAGAGCTAGTCAGCCTTTGTGATGACATTTTGACACCTTACCGAATCCATCGGCGTTCCTGATTTCATCGCCCACTTACCATGTAAGGGATTAACGGGCCAACTCAAGGTAGCCCAAGAAAGCAACAGCCACGCCCGTTCACTAAGCAGGGCTGGGGGATTGTTGGAGCAAAAGGGCTTTTTGGAACAAAGCCCTTTAAAACAGAACGGGGGTGGCCAAGGTTTCCAGGGGTTTCATCGACAATTCCCGGCAGGCCGGGTCGCGGTTCACCCGGCCAGCAGTCCCGTCAGCTCGCGAATGCTGCCCAGTTCTTCCAGCCTTCCGGTAACGGCAATCACCTGCTCTGTTCCCTCTTCTCCCAGGCTGTCGCCGGCCAGGGTGCGGAATTTGCCGAGCAACTCCGCCCGTGGGCGGGGGTTGTGGCTGTCGCCGTAGTGGGCGCTGGCCGAACCCTCCAGCGTGCGCCCGTCGTCCAGGGTTATTGCCACCCGAGCGGCGGGATAGTCGTAACGGCGCATGTTCATATCCGGGTCCGGCGTCACCACCACACGCTCCGCCAGGGACCGCACCGCCGGGTTTCCCACTCGCTCGTCATAGAAGGCGGGAGCCCCCGTTTCGCCGCCCACCAGTCCGGCGGCCACCGCGTAGGGGATGGAAAACTTGGCCGACAGCATGTTTTCCGGCGACGGATTGGCCATTATCTGCACTATGGGCGGCGCGGTAACCTCGATTCGTTTCACCGCCCCCGCCTCAAAGCCCTCCTGTTGCTGCAAGGCCAGGGCCGCGTCCAGAATGGGGTGGTTGTAAAGGCAGCAGGCATGGTACTTGGTGTAGTTCTGCTCGATGCGCAGTTGTCCGGCGGGTCCGGTTTCGCCCCAGCCCGCCACCACCGCCTCCGGCTCAAATCCCTCGCCCAAAATGGTGGTGTACAGGTCGGTTGGCCCGTCGTTGATGGCTGTGAAGCCGCACTGGCCCAGGTACGCCGCCATAATGCCCTGGAATTCGGAGCGACCCGGGTAGAGATTGCGGATGGTGGCTCCCTCCAGGCACGGCGCCCAGGTGTTGGCGGGGCTCATGGACATGGCCAGGTTCATAGCCTGGCGGGTGGCCGCCGCGTCGTACCCCAGCAGCCGCGCCGTCGCCGCCGCCGCGCCGATGGTGCCCCAGGTGCCGTGGGAGTGGACTTCGGCCCTGGCCCGCACGCCGGAACCAATTCGCGAGGTAACCTCGTATCCCACGATAACCGCTTCCAGCGCGGCCTTGCCCGTCGCATCCAGCTCCTCGGCCACGGCAATGGCCCCGGGCATAACGTGGATGGAGGGATGACCGCCACCCAGGCGGCTGCCTTCGTCCAGTTCCAGGGCCACGCCGGCGGTGGCGTTAACCATCGCGGCAAACACGGGCTGGACCTTGCCGGCATTGTGACCCATGATGGTCGCCTGGCCTGCCCCGCTGAGGGTTGGGGCCAGTCGGGCCAGGTTGCCGTTCTCCGGCAGTCTGCTGCCGGCCAGGATGGCGCCGATGGTGTCCAGCACCACGTCCCGGGCGGCAGACACCGTGGCTTGAGACAGGTCTTCCAGGCGAGCCTCCACCACGAATTGGGCGAGCTTGTCCAGGTAATCGGGCTTGACGGAAGTCATGGCATGCCTCCCTGTCGCAAAATTGGCCGGACTCTCTTTAGCTGCCGCTATCTTACCAGACGGTAAGAATACGCCTCCGCAATCCCGGGCAATGGCATTGCGGATTCCCCTCGAATTGCGCCAGGGCTGGCGGCAAGGAACCATGTCACCCTGTGCTTGCCGCAGAGCTCAGCCTGACATTCTCTTTAATGCGGTGGCCTTGAAATTCAATTGTAGCGTTGCGATTCAGGTGGTTTATGGCAGGCAGGGGCGGGTTTCAAACCCGCCCTGGTAGTTCAACTACTTTGAAATGATGAGTCCTGAATGTTTGGCGTCATTCCG
>JAPPJA010000250.1 GCA_028874675.1 Chloroflexota bacterium | reverse complement strand
GTGCTGGAGGGGTTCGGTGACGGCGCCGGTGTAATCGTGTGGGCGGCCCTGGGCGACTATTACGGACGTGACCGCTTTGCAACCCTGAGGGGTTATATCACCTTCTCGCACAGCTGGGCACTGGTTGCGTCACCGGTTTATGTCGGCTGGGTTTTCGACCACTATGGCAGTTACGACTGGGCTATCATCCCTGCCGCCGCCTTTGCCGGAGTTGCCAGCATCTGCTTTCTGCTGGTACGGAGGCCGCCACAGCTCACTGCCGAAGAGACCCCACAGGGCTGACCAGGGCCCTGCGGGTATTTGCCGTATGGGCAAGGGTAACAGGGTCTCTCGCAGCGAGCCCTGGCGCAATTTGAGCGGACACTGGAATGCGATTGCCCTGTATCCAGGCCGTAACGGTTCAGATTTGAGGGAATTGCCTGCCAATACACCCGTCATACCCCCGACCTCGTAGGGGCGCATGGCCATGCGCCCCTATCCAACCCACGACTTGCACAGGTTCGAGGTTCCCGCCTGCGCGAGAACGACTGGTTTTCCAGCCTTGCAATATACTAACTCTGAACCCCGTACTCCGCCGAGCTTCGTAGCCTTAGTTACGTTGATGGTATATCATAGGGTCAACCTCGTTCCCTGATATCTAGGAGGCTCTATGGCTACTATCCTGGAAGAGTATATTGAGAAACATCCCGGTTCTGCGCAGAGGTACGCCGAAGCAACCCGGATTTTTCCTGGCGGCGTGACCCATGACAATCGTTACGCCCAGCCCTTTCCTCTTTACATAACTCACGGCACCGGCCCTTACAAGTGGGACGTGGATGGCCACGAGTACATTGATTACGTTTCGGGCCACGGCGCGCTGATATTGGGTCATTCTCATCCAGCGATAGCCGCCGCAGTGTCGGAGCAAATCAACCGGGGCACCCATCTTGGGGCCTGCACCGATGAAGAGCTGCGGTGGGCCAAGGCCATTATGGCCCTGATGCCATCGGTGGAAAAGGTACGCTTCCATAGCTCCGGGACCGAGGCTACGCTGATGGCGATGCGGCTGGCCCGCGCCTACACCGGCAAGAGCAAGGTAATCAAGCTCCAGGACCACTTCCATGGCTGGCACGACTACGCCATGGCCGGTTCGGACCGTCCCGCGCCCGGGATACCGCAGGAGAGCTGGGGCAGCATGGTTATCGTGCCCTCGGGGGACCTGCAAGCGGTGGAGGATGCTTTCAACCGCGATGACGACATTGCGGCCATCATATTGGAGCCCACCGGCGCTCACTACGGACAGCTTCCCTTCGACGTTCCCAATTACCTGAAAGGCCTTCGCGAATTGACCACCATGCACGGCGCCGTGCTGATTTTTGATGAGGTTGTCACGGGCTTCCGCGCATCGCCGGGCGGGGCCCAGGTCCTTTACGACGTGGCTCCCGACCTGACCACCATGGCCAAGATTGTGGCCGGGGCTTTGCCGGGCGGGGCGGTGGGCGGCAAGGCCGACATTGTGGATATGATTGCCCACCGGGGCGACCCGGAGTGGGACAACCAGCGGCGCGTCTATCACCCCGGAACATTCAACGGCAACCCCCTGTCGGCAGTGGCCGGCGCAGTCTGTCTGGAGGCCATTGCCAGCCAGCCGATAAACCAGCAGGCGGATGCCATGGCCGACCGCCTGAAGCTGGGGTTGAACGAAGTACTGGGCAAGATGGAGGTGGCCGGTTTTGCCCATGGTGTGGCTTCCATGATTCACCTGGTGCTGGCCGACTGTGACTTCGACAAGGGAGTTCTCGGCATGACTCACCGCGAGATTAAAGAGGCCGTCGGCTCACCGGCTGTTACCGCTCTGAAGCGCAGCATGCAGAACCACGGAATTGACATAATGGGAAGGGACGCCTTCCTGGTGTCATCCACCCACACGGAAACGGAGATCGACAAGACTTTGGCCGCTGTCGAGAGGTCGTTGGCCGAGGTTCGAGCGGAGGGGTTGCTGTAAAGGGCCTTTGCCACGGCCGGCAATAGCCGCCGGAAGCCATCCCGTTGTTGATTGAACAGTTAAGAATCGATGAGGTGTTGAGATGCCATCCTTCTGGGAAAACATCCAGGTCAATGGACAGGACATGGACTTGTACGCCAGCGTACCGTCGGGCTCCGGTCCCTTCAGTGCCATTGTGGTGAGCCAGCATGGCGGCGGCGTGGACAAGTTTATCCAGACGATTTGCGACCGCTTCGCCGAGGCCGGATACGCCGCGGTGGCGCCCAATCTGTACCATCGGGTTCCGGACGAGGTCTTGAATGGTGACCCCAGGCCCCGCCCCTGGGACGTGCTCAGCGACCCCGACATTGTGGCGGACGTAAATGCCACCGTAGATTTTCTGCGCAACCATCCGGCCATAGATGGAGAGCGGCTGGGCATTACCGGCTTCTGCATGGGAGGCCGGGTCGCCTGGCTGGGCGCCGCCACCAATCCGCACTTCAAGGCGCTGGCCCCATACTATGGTGGGAACCTGTTGGTTACCTGGGGCGCGGGCGAGACACCTCCCTACGAGTTGGCGGAGAACATCAACTGCCCGATCCTGTTCCATTTCGGAGAGGTGGACGAGAACCCATCGCAGGACGACATGAGGAAGTTCGATACGGAACTGACCCGGCTGGGCAAGGCCCACCAGTTCTACACCTATCCCGGCGCCGACCACGCATTTATGGATTTCACCGCGGGCCGGTATCACAAGGAGGCTTCAGATGCGTCTTGGCCCCGCACCCTGGAATTCTTCGCCGCCCATCTTGGCGGGTAGAGCGGCGCCGGCCGGGCGAGTACATTTGACTGTTATTAACTTGGTGACGCAAAGCGACCATCAACACTAGCAAAAACTGGAGGAATCAACCATGGCCAGAGTTTCCCTCGATCTTGACGACAAAGGTGACCTGCAACTGCTGGGCGCTTCCGGCTGGAGGCGCAGCATGGGCATGGTGCCCGGAGAACCCAACCAGGGCCTCGTAGCGGAGATGCGCGGTGTTGCCGCACGAATGCCGGACTATGATGACTCAGGCTGGGAGCAGCCCGATACCATCCAGGAGCGGCTCTCGGTGGGCTTCACCTTCGCCTGGTACCGACTGGCATTTACCATGCCCGAGACGGTAAAGGGACAGACTGTGGGCGGCAACCGGGTCTTCTTCGAGTGCAACGTGGACAACTACGGCGAAGTTTACATTGACGGCGCCATCGACCGGAACATCGGCGTGATTACGGGCAACAACACCCCGAAAAGGGTGTCGCTGGCCGACGCCGCAGAGCCGGGGAAGCAGCACGTGGTAGCCGTGCTGGTGGCCAATGTGCCGTTGGGCGACCCGGTGGGCGCCATATTCTTCCGCCACGCCACCCTCGCCTTTGAAGAGGCGCCACGGTAGGTTTCAGCCGGGCAGCCGCCGGTCCAGTCAGGGCGATATTGGAGAAACAGCTATGACGAGCAGGTCTTACGCCGGCAAGGTCAACGCGCCGGAATTTCCTCCCGGGCTGGAGTGGGTCAACTCGGACCGCCCCCTGAGCATGGAGGAGTTGCGGGGCAAGATTGTCCTCCTGGACTTCTGGACCTACTGTTGAATTAACTGCATGCACATTTTTCCGCAGTTGCGGAAACTGGAACGCAAATACGCCAGCGAACTAATGGTGGTGGGCGTACACTCGGCCAAGTTCCCTAACGAGAAGGAAAAGGAGAACCTTTACAACGCTGTCAAACGGTGCGAGCTGGAACACCCGGTTGTGAATGACGCGGAGTTCCAGATCTGGCAGCAATACGCCTGCCGGGCGTGGCCCACAATGATGTTCATTGACCCCGAAGGCAAGGTCATTGGCAAGCACGAGGGGGAAATTACCTTCGAAGACCTGGACCACCTTCTGGGTGAGATGGTGGCCGAGTTCGATGCCTCGGGACTACTGAATCGGAAGCGGGTAGCGGTCTCCGTTGGCACGGAACCGGATTACCCCCTGTCTTTTCCCGGAAAGGTCCTGGCTGATGAAGCGGGCGGCCGCCTGTTTATAGCCGACACCAACCACAACCGCATCGTAGTAGCCACCCTCGAGGGTCAAGTGTGCTGCGTCATCGGTTCGGGGGAAGAGGGCCTGAGTGACGGGGACTTGCAGTCGGCCAGGTTCAACCATCCCCAGGGAATGGCATTGGACGGTGAACGCCTGTACGTGGCGGATACCGAGAATCATGCCATACGCCGGGTAGATCTGGCGGCAGGGACCGTGGAGACCATTGCCGGAAACGGACGGCAGGGCAATCGCCGGTCGGGCCAGGGCCCCGGCTCTGAGTCGGAGCTGAACTCACCTTGGGACCTGGCATTCCACGACGGCAAGCTTTACGTAGCCATGGCCGGGTGTCACCAGATCTGGTTTATGGACCTGGAGTCAGGTATGGCGGGGCCCTATGCCGGGACCGGCGCGGAGTCCATCAAGGACGGCGCGCTGCTGGAGGCCACGCTGGCCCAGCCCAGCGGCATTACCACCGATGGCGACCGGCTTTACTTCGCCGACAGCGAGACCAGTTCCATTCGTTCCGCCGAACTTCAGCCAGGCGGCCGGGTGCGCACCATTGTAGGGTTGGGGCTCTTTGAGTTTGGCGACCGGGACGGTGAGGGACACCTGGTGAGGCTTCAGCACCCGCTGGGAATCGCCATGAAGGACGGGATTCTCTACATCACCGACAGCTACAATCACAAGATCAAGGAGATTGTCCCGGTGCCCCGCCGCTCAACTACGCTGGCCGGAACGGGTTCGGCGGGTTACGATGATGGTCCTGCCGGCGAGGCCGCTTTTTCCGAGCCGGGCGGGCTGAGCATAGCCGGCGGCAAAATGTACGTCGCGGACACCAACAACCACGCCATTCGGGTGGCCGATATGGCAACCTGGGAGGTCAAGACCCTGGAACTGGCCTGGCCGAGCTGACGGACCAGCTCTTTTGAACTGAAGGGCAGCAAGGGCGTGTTGCCGCCCCGGCGAAAACCAGGGATGACCTATTCCAGCGAGGTTCCCGACCGAGCGGTAACGGCAGTTAATTCCCAGTGGTCCAACTGCATTGAAGTGATGGATAGCACTTGTCTATCGCCATTTCTGTGGGAAACTCATCCTACAAGTCGCTCCGAGGTTCCCGCCTGCGCGGGAACGACGGTTGAGCCCCAACCCACCAATACAATCTGGTTGAACTACTAGTCCACAAAAACAGTTCTGTTGGCCTGAAGGAAGTGCTGAGTTAGGGGTCCCTAATAGCGATCGGGGCGGGTGTAAACCCGCCCCGATTTTTTGATGGCGCTGAAACGGAGGGCTGCCTCAGCAGTACTCCATTCCCCGGTTTATAACAAATATGCGGTCCCGCTGCGCCAGGTCTTTTTCCACGGAAAGCTCGGCGCCGGGAAAAGTTTCCCGGGCCAAAGCCTCCACCGCGGGTACCTGTTCCGGGTCCAGTTCAAGGAGGACCACCCCGTGGTCCTTGAGCTTTTCCGGCGCCTGTTGCAGCAGCCGGCGTATGTGGTCCAGGCCGTCGGGACCGCCGTCCAGTGCCAGTTGCGGCTCCCATCGCACTTCGGGCTGTAAATTGGGCAGACGGTCCGCGGGGATGTACGGAAGGTTGGCCAGAATCAGGTCCACCGGTTCGGGGACGGGCTCCAGCAGGTCGCCCTTGCCCAGGGACACCCGGTCGGCGACGTTGTGGGCCCGGATATTGTAGGCGGCCACGTCCAGCACGTCATCGGCGCAGTCCACGGCAAAGATGCGGGCTGCGGGAAGGTGGAGGGCCAGGTTGACCGCGATGGCCCCGGTGCCGGTTCCCACGTCGGCGACTACCAGCTCGGGAGTTTCCATTCCCATCAGGGCCATGAACAGGGCATGTTCGACCATGCATTCCGTTTCCGGCCTGGGGATCAGCACGTTGGGGTTCACCAGCAGATTGACGCCGTAGAACTCCTTGTACTGGAGAATATACGCCAGGGGCTCTCGCTTCAGGCGGCGTGCCATTATCTCGGCCAGCGCCTGTTCCTGCTGAGGGGTTACCTCGGTTTCCTGCTGGGAGAAGAGGTCGTGACGCTGCATGCGCATCACGTTCATCAGCATCACCTCGGCTTCGAGGCGAGCGTCTGGAATGTGGCTGGCTTCCAGCGTGCGGTGGGTTTGCTGGACGGCTTCGCGGAGGAGCGGCATTGAATTAACGGCGGCCTTAGGCCGTCACCTCTTCCAGGAGCATTCCCTGTTCCCATGCAACCAGGGCGCTGATAATCTCGCCCAGGCCCTGTCCGTCCATAATGTTGGGGATGCCGTGGAAGCTGGTGGATATCCGGTGGTCAGTAATCCGGTCCTGAGGATAGTTGTAGGTCCGGATCTTCTCCGATCTTTCGGCAGTCCCCACCTGCGAGCGACGGTTTTCGGAGATTTCGGCGTCGTGCCGTTCTTGTTCGGCCTCAAAGAGGCGCGCGCGCAGCATGGCCATGGCCTTCTGCTTGTTCTTGTGCTGGGAACGCTCGTCCTGGCAGACCACCACCAGCCCGGTGGGTTCGTGAACGATACGTACTGCGGTGGCAACCTTGTTCACGTTCTGGCCGCCATGTCCGCCGGCGTGAAAAATGTCGATTCGGAGTTCGTCCTGATTGACCTTGACCTCTACCTCGTCGGCCTGGGGCAGAACGGCGACGGTGGCGGTAGAAGTGTGAATCCGGCCCTGGGCCTCGGTTTCGGGTACGCGCTGGACTCGATGAACGCCCCGCTCGTATTTCATCCGGCTGAATGCGCCCTTGCCCTGGATTTCCAAAACAACCTTGTTGTAGCCGCCCAGGTCGGAGGGGCTGGAGTCCATGACTTCGACCTTCCAGTGCTGCAGCTGGGCGTAACGGGTGTAAAGCCTCGCCAGGTCGCCGGCAAAGAGACCTGCTTCCTGCCCTCCGGCGCCGGCGCGAATCTCCACGATTACGTCCCGCTCGTCGTTGGGGTCGCGAGGCAGGAGCGCTACCTTGAGTTCCTGGGTCAGGGCTTCCAGGCTGGACTCAACGGTCTCCAGTTCCTCGCGAGCCATCTGGACAATCTCGGGGTCGCCCCCCTCAGATACCAGCGCCTTCAGGTCGGCCTCTTCAGTGAGCAAGCCCTGGTGCCGGCGCGCGATTTCCACAAGATCTTCGAGGCCGGCCCTCTCCTTGGCCAGCTTCTGAATCTGTTCGAAATTGGCAGCCACTTCCGGCTTGCCCATTTCGGACTCTATTTCCTGATTTCTCTTGACTATGGAGTCAAGCTTCTCAAATATGGTACTCATCGCAATTCCCGATGAAGTTTGGAGATAGAATTGTAGATACCAATAACAGGCTATGACACCAGTCTATACCATCGTGTATCTGCCAGCAAGCTGATTATACACAAATGACCGCATTTGCGTCGAATGCCGGGTCAACGTGAGCGGAAACCGCAGTAGGACTTCACCCTCCAGCGTACAAAGGAGGCTAAAAGGGTGGCTTGGTTCCGTAATGGATGGCTACCGTCCCAAAACCCAGCTTACGGTACCCTACATTTTCCAGTCCGACCTGCGAGAAAAGGCCGGCAAGCCTGTCCGCCTGCAGGAAGTAGTCCACCGACTGGGGCAGGTAGGAGTATGCCGTCCGGTCTCCAGCGACAAGCTGCCCAATCAGCGGCACAATGCCGTGAAAATAGGGGCGGAAAAGGCGGGCCCTGGGCCCGGGCGCCATCGGCGTGAGTTCCAGGGTGGCGACTCTTCCGCCGGGCCGTACGACTCTAGCCATTTCGGAGATTGCCCGGGGCAGGTCCGGCATGTTGCGGAGACTGAATCCCGCGGTGGCGCAGGCGAACGCGCTGTCGGGAAAGGGTAGGGCCAGGGCGTCTCCGACAAGGAATGCGACGCTGCCGGAGTCCGCTTTTCCTGCCCTCTTGCCGTCCGCCAGCGCAATCATTTCTGGCAGAAAATCGACACCCACCGAAGGCCCGATCCCCCGCTCTCGGGACAGGGCGTAGGCCAGGTCACCGGTGCCGGTGGCGATGTCCAAGGCCGGCCCGGAAAGGCCGTCCGCCGCCAGGCGGGCGGCAACCCGCTTCCACCGACGGTGCATGCCTCCGGTCATCAGGGTATTCATCAGGTCATATCGACCAGCAATGCGGGCAAAGAGGTCGGCCACATAGGTCTGCTTGGCGTCGCCGCTCAGGTTGGCCATGGGTCAGCCTTGAAGAATCCCATACCTGGACCGGCTCATTCTTCCCATTCCCTTTCCCGGTATTGGAACTCTTCGGGCAAGTCCGGCGCCACATCGAGGGCAACCAGCACCCGCTGGGCCACAAAGCGCGCTATGTCATCCACTCCACGGGGCTTCAGATAAAAGGCGGGTTCCGGAGGAAGGATAGTGGCGCCATTGCGGGTGAGGGAAAGCATGTTCTCCAGGTGCGTGGCGTGGAGCGGCGTTTCCCTGGGAACCAGGACCAGTTTCCGGCGTTCCTTGAGGCAAACGTCGGCGGCGCGCAGCAGCAGGTTGTTGGACAGCCCGTGGGAAATGGCGGCTATGCTATTCATGCTGCAGGGAACAATGGCCATGCCGGCGGTGGCAAAGGTCCCGCTGGCAATGGAGGCCCGCATGTCTCCCAGGGGATAATGGGAAAACCGGGGGTGTTCCTGCCATTCCGAAAGGGTCTCGTTGAAGGGGGCTTCCATCTCTTCCTGCCACACCAGGCGGGCGGCATTGGTGCAGACCAGAATCGTCGGAATGTCCAGCGCCAGCAGGGCATCCACAGTGGCACGGGCCAGGACGGAACCACTGGCTCCGGATATGCCAATGACGACCGGCTTTTGGCCGGCAGCAGGGGGGCCGCCAGGCACGTTAGAAAGGGACATGCTAAATCACCAGGGCAAGGATTGTGAAACCCATAAGCTGCACCGACACATAGCCATTGATCCTGAAGAAGACTGCGCCAATCCTGGACAGATCGCCAGGGCGGACTTGCGCATTCTCGTAGATTAACAGCAGCGCCGCAATCACCCATCCGATGTAGTAGGGCCAGGCCAACTCCAGCAGCAAGCCCAGGGCCAGCAGCGCGCTGATGGATAAGAAGTGCATTGTCCTGGCCAGCCAAAGGGTTTCGGCTATGCCGATGCGGCTCGGTACGGATTTGACACCGTATTCCCGGTCAAATTGAAAGTCGGGGCAGGCGTAAATGAGGTCGAACCCGCCGGCCCACATGGCTACCGCCAGGCTGATCAGCAGGGGTTCGTAAGACAGCTGGCCCGTGACGCCGATCCAGGCCGCCGTTGGGGCTATGGCCAGGGCCCAGCCCAGGCAAAAGTTGCAAAGCCAGGTGAAATACTTGGCGTAGGAATAGAATACGACGTAAGCGGCGGCAACGGGAGAAAGCAACAGGGCCAGCACATTGAGCTGTGAGGCACCGACCAGGAGAATGCCCAGCCCTAGGCCCGCCATCGCGGCCACCTCCCAGGACTTGAGCAGGCCGCTGGGAAGGTGCCGGTCCCTGGTGCGGGGATTGGCCGCGTCCTCCCTGGCATGCACCAGCCGATTGGCGGACATTCCCAGGGTACGCGCGCCGAACATGGCCACGTTGATCCAGATGAATATGGACCATCCTGGCCAGGGGTGGCCATTAACGGTCTGCGACGCCAGGGCCATCCCGATGAAGGCAAAGGGCAGGGCAAAGAGGGACTCCCAGATGCGGATGGAATTGAGGTAAAAGGAAATTCTGCCGAGAACGGTAACGGGGGCGTTGCGATTTATTCCGGCGTTCTGCATAGTCAGCCGGTGGCGCCATCGGCGAGGTTGCAGTCCGGCAAGAGCGGTGAGCCGGATTTCACTCTACTTGAAACCATATTCAGCCCACTTGCCGTCAACCAGGGATTGGATTTCGGGGGACATTTCGATGTCTGGGGGCCAGCCCCGGGTATATCCTTCCTGCGGGCCCTTCCTGGTGGCGTCAATACCCACTTTGCCGCCAAACCTGGGCGTAGGAGACCCCACTTCCAGGTCGTCAAGGGGGCCCTCAACGATTACGATGTCCTGGCTGGGGTTGATGTTGTTGGCGACCCGCCACGCAACCTCCGAAGGGTTCTGAACATCCACGAAGTCGTCCACGACGACAATGGCCTTGGTGAGGTTCATCAGCCCCAGTCCCCACAGCCCGTACATTACCTTTCTGGCCTGCCCGGGGTATTCCTTCTTGATGGAGACCAGTACCAGGTTGTGGAAAATGCCCTCGGCGGGCATGTTCATGTCAACGATTTCAGGCATGATCATCTTGATGACCGGCATGAAAATACGCTCGGTCACTTTGCCCATCCAGAAGTCTTCCATGGGGGGGCGGCCCACCACGGTTGCGGCGTAAATCGGGTTCCGGCGGTGGGTTATGGTGTTGACGTGGAAGACCGGGTACTCCTCAGGCATTGAATAGTAACCGGTATGGTCGCCAAAGGGCCCTTCCATGCGCTGCTCGTCGGTTAGAACGTAGCCTTCCAGGACTATCTCAGCCTGGGCCGGAACCATCAGGTCCACGGTCCTGGCCTTGACCAGGTCCACGCCTTCTTCTCTGATAAACCCGGCGACGGCCATCTCGTCCATGTCGGGTGGCAGGGGGGCAGACCCGGTCCACATAGTGGCGGGGTCCGCGCCGATGGCCACGGCTACTTCCAGCCGGTTGTCCTGCTGTTCCTGCGCCACGCGGTAGTGGTGCGCGCCTACCTTGTGGGTTTGCCAGTGCATACCGGTAGTACAGGAGTCGAAGAC
>JAPPJA010000544.1 GCA_028874675.1 Chloroflexota bacterium | reverse complement strand
TGCTAGAGCTTTCCCACCCCGGCGCTGGCGCAGTCCTCGTCCTGCTGGCTGGTACCGCCGCCTACGCCGCAGGCGCCCTCGATGGAGCCGTTCCGAATTATGGGCACGGCGCCCTGACCCATAATCATCTCTCCGCCGGAAGCCGCGTTAATTCCGGCTGGCGTGGGCTGGGTTGCCCGTTCCTGCATCTCGCCGCTGTTTCGCCCAAAGGCGGCGGAGGCTACCGCCTTGCCCTGGCACCCGTAAGCGCTGGCCCAGATGGCTCCGTCCATTCGTTTCATGGCGATCAGTCGGCCGCCATTATCCACCACCGCCGCGCTGATCTTGATGTTCAATTCCGCTGCCTGGGCCAGGGCCCCATCTATAATCCGGTTGGCCTCTTCCAGGGTAATCGCCATATTGCACCTCGCTGGCTAAAGATGGCTAATTGTAGCCCAAGGTATGGGGACTGCCAACCAATGGTTGGAAGGCGAAAAGCCAAAGGCGCGGTGGGTGTCGAAATCCAGCAAGGGCGAGGGCAGAAAGTGATATACTTTTCGAGGTCAAGACGAGAAGACGCTAAGTATTGAGTGGCAAATGCTGACCAAACGAATCATACCCTGCCTGGATGTGGACGCGGGGCGAGTAGTCAAGGGTACCAGCTTCGTCAATATTCGGGACGCGGGCGACCCCGCCGAACTGGCCGCCCTCTACGACCAGGAGGGCGGCGATGAGCTGGTGTTTCTGGACATTACCGCCAGCGCCGACTCCCGCGATACCATGGTTGACGTGGTGCAGCGGGTATCGGAGCAGGTCTTTATTCCCCTGACCGTCGGGGGAGGCATCTGTACCCTGGAAGACATGCGCCGGATGTTGAACGCGGGCGCCGACAAGGTCTCCATCAACACTGCCGCCATCAACAACCCCGAGGTTATCGGCAACGGAGCGGCCCAGTTCGGCAGCCAGTGCATTGTCGTAGCCATTGACGCCAAAAAGGTGTACGCCGAGGAAATCCTGGGTCGGCAAGAGTCCTCCCACTCGGTTGACCCTTCCATTGCCCTGGACGATACATCGGGCTGGGAGGTCTATACCCACGGGGGGCGCAATCCCACCGGCATAGACGCCGTAAAGTGGGCCATACAGGCGGTGGAGCGGGGGTCCGGGGAAATTCTGCTTACCAGCATGGACGCCGATGGTCAGCTGTCCGGCTACGACCTGGGGCTGACTGCGGCAATTTCGGGGGCAGTCCCGGTGCCCGTCATAGCCAGCGGTGGCGCGGGTACCCTGGAGCACCTCTACGACGCCCTGGACCAGGGCCAGGCAGACGCTGTCCTGGCCGCATCAATTTTTCATTATGGGACTTACACCATCTCCCAGGCCAAGGAATACCTGGGGTCAAAGGGTATTCCGGTGCGCCCCATCACAAACTAGAGCCTGGCCTGCAGCATCACCGGACCTGCCAATCCTGCCCACGAGGAGACACAGCTATTCCATGTCCAAGATAACCACGGTCGTATTCGATGCCTTCGGCACCCTTTTCCAGGACAGCCCCGAACACTGGGACGCAGCCATGGGAGCCATAATAAGTGAGCAGGACCTCAACGTATCGGTGGACACCCTGAACGAGGCCTGGCTGGACGCCTGCATCCCCTTTCGTACAACTCGAAGCGATTCCCAATATCCCTTTCAGTCTTACACCATGGCATGGCGGGATGCCTTCGCGGAGGCCTTTCGCGCCCTGGGGTTGGAGGGCGATGCCGACGCAGCCTCCCTTTACTGGATCAGCAACATGGGAGAGCGGGACCCCTACCCCGAGACCCGGGAAGCGCTGGAGGCGCTGTCCGAAAAATATCGCGTGGTGGTCCTTTCCAACGCCGACGATTGCTTCCTTGACCCCGTGCTGGACCGGCTGGCCTTCCCCTTTGCCTCCACCATGTCCTCGGAAGGCGGGCAATCCTACAAGCCCAATCCCCAGCTGTTTCATACCCTGCTGAACCGCATCGGAGTCAAGCCGGAAGAGGCGGTTTACGTGGGAGACCGGCAACTGGAGGACATCAAGGGCGCGCGCGAGGCCGGGCTGGGCGCCGTCTGGATCAACCGCGCCGGCACGGAACCCGACCCCGACCTCCCCACCCCGGACTACCAGATAGCCAGCCTTCTTGATCTGGCGGCTGTCCTGGAAGAATAGCGGTCATATCGGGCAGGTTGCCATCAACACAACGATTTCCTCAACCATCCCGGCACGAGGTAAACAGCCATGAAAATCAAGCTGAACGAAAAAGGCCTGGTTCCGGCCATTGCCCAGGACATCAATACCGGCGAGGTGCTGATGCTGGGCTACATGAACCCCGGGTCGCTGAAGCGCACGGTGGAAGGCGAGCAGGTGTGGTTCTACAGCCGCAGCCGGGAGGACCTGTGGCACAAAGGGGAGGTTTCGGGCAATTACCTGAACCTGCGCGAGGCTTATGTGGACTGTGACGGCGACACTATTTTGCTCAAGGTGGAGCCTGACGGCCCCGCCTGCCACACCGGCGAAGTTTCCTGCTTTTACACCAGTATGGACGACCTGCCTGACAACTATGAGGTCATCGAGTCAGGTTCGGGAATTCTGGATGAACTCTTCGCGTTGATCCAGGACCGCCAGCGGGAGCAACCCGAAGGAAGCTACACCGTCCGACTGCTTCAGGAAGGCGTGGCCAGGGTGGCCCAAAAGGTAATTGAGGAAGCGGGCGAGTCGGCCCTGGCGGCAGTCCAGGACGACCGAGAGAGCCTGGCGGGGGAGGTGGCCGACCTGCTGTACCATACCCTGGTTTTGCTGGCCGCCAGCGGTTCCCGCCCCCAGGAAGTGTGGGACGCCTTGCGGGAGCGCCGGGGATAATCCGGCGCTGTCAGGCAGCCTGCTTGATGGTTTCTCCAGGCTGATACACCTGCCAGCCGCCCTGCCGGTACACGGTTGCCTTGCCGTGACCAATTACCTTCCACTCGCCCGGGAGACCCAGGCAAGCGGTCTGGGCGTCGATTCCAAATACAACAAGGCTGTCCGACAGGTGTTCCTCGACCAGCGGGGCCACTTCTGCGGGATTGCTGCGCTCGTGGTGGGGGAGGACGCATATCCCCTGGGCGATTCCCAGTCCGGTCACCCACTCGTCTGCCCTGGGTCGCCGCATTACCGATCCCATAACCATTGCCCCCGCGCTGGAACCCGCCAGTATCGCTCCCTCTTCCCTGGCTTTGCCTATGGCATCCAGCAGTCGGGAGTCCTGCAGGGTTTCCAGGAGGTGATTGGGGTTGCCGCCGGTGAAGTAGATTACATCAGCCCCGGCAAGCCTCTGCACCATCTCGTCGTCGTTGGCCTGTTCCCGGTCAAGGATCATCAATGGTTGGCCGTTTCCGCCCAGGGCTGAAAAGTGGGTCACCCCATCGTGGGCGGCTTTGACCGGACCGTTCACGGCAGCCGTGGGCAGCACCACCACCCGGGCAGAGTTCTTCCCGGTAGCGGCCATAATCTCCTGGTCCATCTCCCCGCAATAGCGGCGAAATTCATCCCCTCCGACCAGCGCAATCGGTGCAGCCATGACTCCCTCCACCCACTCGGGGTTGCAAATGCATCGCAGGCAATTCTATCAAATTTCCGGCCCGTGGAACGTAAAGCAATCTGTCACTTTAGCCCGCCGGCCAGGCCCAGGCATCCACCCGCCGTGCCGTCGGGGCAAAGACCTTGCTTCCCAGGTGGCGCAGGTTTCCGCCACCTCAGGCCCTGCATTTAACGAGCCGCCTGCCTGTGCTAAACTCAAGCCAAACCTGCAAAGTCAACCGGTAAACCTGCGGGAATACAATGGGCCCGCAGGGATCGGACCAGGAAACGGAGGCAATAATGGCGGATATAGTCCTGGGACTGGGGTCTTCCCACAGCCCGCAACTCAGCACCCCCTCGGAAATGTGGCTGACGTACGGTGAAGGCGACAAGCGCCACCAGGAATTGTGGGCCGCAGACGGCAAGCCATATTCCTTCGAAGAGCTGATGTCCACGGTGGACCGGTCGGCAATCGAAAAGGAACTGGCCGCCGACACCATGGAGAACCGTTACCAGGCGTGCCAGCAGGGCATAGCCACCCTGGGTTCAACCCTGCAAGATACGTCTCCCGACATAGTGGTGATGATCGGCGACGACCAGCTGGAACTTTTCAATGAGGGCAACATGCCGGCCATGCTGGTGTACTGGGGCGATACAATACGCAATGTTCCCATCACCATACCGGAAGCTGCGCCCGCTTTCCGGAAGGCCAACGCGTGGGGCTGGTTCGCCGACCGCGAAATTGATTACCCGATCGCCGCTGACCTGGGCCGCCACATCATTGAATACCTGGTGGACCGGAGGTTCGATGTCTCCCATTCAAGGAGATTGCCCGAAGGCCAGGGCATGGGCCACGCCTTCGGATACCTGTACCAGCGCATACTGCGTCAAAAGCCCATTCCTGCCCTTCCCATAATGGTCAACACCTACTATCCCCCCAACCAGGTTACTCCCCAGCGGTGCTACGAGCTGGGGCAGGCCGTCCGCGCCGCGGTGCAGGAATGGAAGAGCGACGCCCGGGTGGCCGTCGTGGCCTCCGGAGGGTTGAGCCATTTCGTCATAGATGAGGACCTGGACCACCAGGTCTTGAAGGCAATGGAGAACCGGGACGCCGGGGCGCTGGCCTCCATACCCCGTGACAAGCTGAATTCGGGGAACTCGGAAATCCGCAACTGGATTGCAGTTGCGGGCGCCGTCGAGCACCTGGACATGCAGCTGGTGGACTATGTGCCCTGCTACCGTTCGCCAGCGGGGACCGGTTGTGCCATGGGCTTCGCCCAGTGGACTTAGCCAGAGCCAGAACGCTGCCGTGGGGAGGCATTGCGCCTGTAGTCGTGGCCACACTGCTGGTCCTGAACACAGGGTGCGGCCCCTCCGATGAGGAGGTAACCCGAGCGGCGGAAGAATCCATTTCCAGAATTGCCGCGATTGCGGTGGCGAACCTCAAGTGCTCGGTGGATGAGGTGTTTTCCGGTGGCGACGATGCCTCCAGGGTAATGGAGGCCAACGCCGCCAGGATGGAAGACCTCACAGACTCGCTGCAGAACAACCCGGACGCCAGCAACAGCGACAAAATGCGAGCCATAGATGAAATGAACGACCTGTACGAGAGTTGGAGCGACGACCTGGACAGGATTGGGTGTGAACTCCCCGGCTCCCGGCCTGGTGACGCAAGCTAGAGTCAACAGCTGCGATACGAACATTGCCCAGGAGGAATGACATGCTTTCCCACGCCGACAATGAGATTCTTACCCGCACCGACCAGGGCACTCCTATGGGCGAGGTTATGCGCTGCTATTGGATGCCGGCCCTGCTGTCGTCGGAGCTTCCCGGGCCTGACTGTCCCCCCACAAGGGTGCGACTGCTGGGAGAGGATCTGGTGGCCTTTCGCGACACCAGCGGCCGGGTGGGGTTGCTGGACGAATTCTGCCCCCACCGGCTGGCGTCCCTGTTCCTGGGGCGCAACGAGGAGTGCGGCCTGCGCTGCGTTTATCACGGTTGGAAGTTCGACGTGGACGGCAACTGCCTGGACATGATGAATGAACCGCCAGACAGTGATTTCCACACCAAGGTCCGCATCAAGTCCTATCCCACGCTGGAGCAGGGCGGCGTGGTCTGGGCATACATGGGAGAGGAGGGCAGCCAGCCGCCCCCGCCGCCAAACTTCGAGTGGGCAACGGTACCCGCAACCCACAGCCATATCTCCAAGAACTGGCAGACGTGCAACTGGCTCCAGGCCCTGGAGGGCGGCATAGACACCGCCCACGCCCCCATTCTCCACCGTACCATTACCACCGACACCGACAAGGCCGGCATCGGCATCAATACGGACTTCGTTACCGGAGGCGCCCCCTCCCTTGAGGTGGATGTTACCGACTACGGCTACCGGTACGTGGGAATCCGGGACCTGGGGGAACGGGGCAACTTCGTACGGGCCTACCAGTACATATTGCCCTTCCACCAGGCTCGACCCCGGCAGTCCGCCTACAAGGGCGGGGCCGCCCAGCAGATGATCGCGGGCCACATGTGGGTGCCCATGGACGATTACAACTGCATGATCTACAACTGGGTGTACAGCTTCGGCCCCGAACCCATTACCGACGAGGACTTTGTGGAGATTGAGCGGGGCTACGGCAGGGGGCCCGACGACATGCTGTCCAACTTCCGCAGCAAGGGAAACCGGGAGAACGACTGGCTCATCGACCGCCAGGTGCAGAAGTACGAGACCTTCACCGGCATTAACGGCATCAACGCCCAGGACGTGGCGGTGCAGGAGAGCATGGGCGCTATTGTGGACCGCAGCAGGGAGAACCTGACCCGCAGCGACATGGCCATCATCCAGGCCCGCCGCCTGCTGCTCCAGGCCGTCCAGACGGTGGCCGACGGCGGTCTGCCTCCTGGCGTGGCCCCCACCTACTACAACGCCCGCGCCATCGAGGGCATCCTGCCCAAGGGGTCGGACTGGAAGACCGAGATGCTGGAGCTAATGCACCCCTAGTAGTTCAACCAGATTGTATTGATGGGCTGGGGCTGAACCGTCGTTCCCGCGCAGGCGGGAACCTCGGAGCAACTTGTAAGATGAGTTTCCCACAGGAATGGCGATAGACAAGTGCCATCCATCATTTCAATGCAGTTGGACCACTAGACCGCTCCGACGATTGGAAGGGCACTGTTCAGTCATAGCCTGTATATTCCACGCAACCGTGCTCAATTAATGAAGGAGGGACTGCCATGCCGGCCAGAACGGGAGCGGACTACCTGGAACGCCTGCGGGAGGCCCCTCCGGACATTTACCTGGAGGGCCAGCGGATAAAGGACCCCACGTCCCACCCCACCCTGGCCAACGGCGCCCGTACCCTGGCCTCCCTCTATGACCTGCAGCGCCATCCCGAAATCGGGCCTGAGATGACTTTCAAGTCCCCTTCTACCGGGGACCAGGTTGGCCTGTCTTTCATAATCCCCAGGACCAATGACGACCTGGAACGGCGGGGCCGGATGATCCGGCACTGGGCCCGCATTACCCGGGGCATGATGGGGCGTACGCCGGACTTCCTGAACGTGGCCGTAATGTCCATGGCGGCGGCCAGCGAATTTTGCGGCCGGAACCGCCCGGAGTTCCAGCAGAACATCGAGAACTATTTCGAGCACATCCGGGAGAACGACCTGACCCTCACCCATACCCTGGTCAATCTGCAGCGCAGCCGCAATCCCATGGGCACCACCCTTGAAGACCGCACGGACGTAGCCCTCGCGGTGGTCAAGGAGACCGACGCCGGCATCGTGGTAAACGGGGCCAGGGTCCTGGCCACCCTGGGGCCCCTGTCTGACGAGATCATCGTCTATCCGGCCCGCACCCACCGCCTGCCGGGGGATGCGGGTGAACGCTACGCCTTCGGGTTCGCCCTGCCCTGCAACACTCCGGGGATGAAGTTCATGTGCCGGGAGAGCTTCGACCTGGGGCGCTCCCACTTCGACCATCCCCTGGGTTCGCGCTTTGAGGAAATGGACGCGGTGGTCTTCTTCAACAATGTGCTGGTGCCCTGGGAGAGGGTCTTTCTGCTGGGGGACGTGGAACTGGCCAATACCTGGGCGGAAGCCACCAACCGCAACGCCCACACCGGCCATCAGGTGGTGACCAAGAACGTGGTCAAGTGCGAGTTCATGCTGGGCCTGGCAAACCTGATGACCCGTACCCTGGGCTCCACCCAGCTGCAACAGGTGCAGCAGATGGTGGCCGAAATAATACAGAACCTGGAAATCACCCGGGCCCTGCTCAAGACGGCGGAAGTGGAGGCCAGGGTGGACCAGTGGGGCGTGATGTGCCCGCCCTATATGCCCCTGCTGGTGGCCCGCAGCATGTTCATCCAGATGTACCCCCGCATGGCGGAGATTATGCATTTCCTGGGCTCCAGCAGCCTGATGGCGCTGCCCACCGAGGCCGACTTGAACGGCCCATTGGGCGACGACATCCGCCAGTACCTGGACACGGACACCGCCACCGCCGAGGAGCGAGTGCGCCTGTTCCGGCTGGCATGGGACACCTGCTGCAGCTCTTTCGCATCCAGGCAGGTGCTGTACGAGCGGTATTTCGGCGGCGATCACATACGCAACGCGGCGGTGCTTTACAGCCTTTATGACAAGGAACCCGCCACCGCGTGGGTGCAGGAGTTCCTGGAATTGGAGTAAGGGCGTCCCCCGCCGGGAGACTCCTCAGGGCGTGTAGTCAGAATGCGCCCTCACTTCTGTGAAGTCAGGAATCGTGATTACAGCCGCCGGGGTTCCCGCCTTCGCGGGAACGACGAAAAGGGACGTTGGAAGGCTTGTGACTACAATTTGAAGACAGCCCCTGGCTCCACCGTTTTCCCACTACATGCAAAGCATTCCGCCGTCAATGGTTACCACCTGTCCCGTGATAAAAGACGAGCGGTCTGACGCCAGCATCAGGCACATGCCGACGATGTCGTCGGCCTCGCCCAGGCGCTTGAGGGCGGTGGCGTTGATGGTGCGGTTGACCTGTTCGTCGTTGCGGGCATCGCGCCAGCGAGGGGTGTTGATGCTTCCCGGGGCGATGGCGTTGACGTTTATATTGTGGGGCCCCAGCTCCCGCGCCATGGTTGCCGTCAGACCGATGATGCCGGCCTTGGAAGCGGAGTATGCGGCCGAGGTGGGTTCCGCGGAACCCCGCCGTCCCACAATGGAAGCCATGCTCACCACCTTGCCGTAACGGCGTTCCTTCATATGAGGCACCACGGCGCGGAAGCAGTAGAAGCTGCCCTTTACGTTCACATCAAAATTGTGGTCCCAGTCCATGTCGTCCAGTTCCTCCAGGGAACCGGTGAGGTTGGGGCTGACGGCGTTGTTCACCAGGATGTCGATCTTGCCATACTCCTCCAGGGTTCGGGCCACCGCCGCCTCCACCAGGGACTTGTCGCTGACGTCGCAGGGCACGGCAATGGCGTTGCCTCCCCGCTCCCGGATGTCGGTGACCGTTGAGTCGGCTCGTTGCTGGTCCAATTCGGCAATTGCGATGGAGGAACCCTCTTCAGCAAAGGCCAGGGCAAAGGCCCGACCTATACCGTGCCCCCCGCCGGTAATGAACACCACCTTGTCCGCTAGTCCCAGATCCATTGGCTTTCCTCCTGAGCCGGCCATCTCCGGCTGCACTCTCGTCGCTCATGGCTGTCCCGGTTGGGGCAGGACGGCATTTTACAACAACCGGGGACGCGGGCCAAAACCCTGGCGCGGATATCACAGGGCAATCGCGCCTTAATTCTATGCCATGCCGAACCCTTCGGCAGGCTCAGGATAAACTGCGCCGAAGCGTTTGAAGTCTATCCCGGGGGCCACTTCGCTACCAGCGGCCGGCCTGAGGATAAGGACATTAGGCCCTTCGGCAGGCTCAGGGCGACATGATTGCCGTTGAAAGTATCAGCATCCATTCAAGAGGCAATTGCCCCTGCCGTGGCGGCCAGGGGTATGGTTTCCGGTCTGACTCCTACCTATAATTTAAGGAGAGTCAGGTCTTGGAGAAGTTGGGTTCATCCATCGCGGACAGCTCGATTAGAAGGGTTCACTCAGGTCTATGTGAGGCTGATATGAAAGCGCTGGTGTTGAGAGAGCAAGGCGGCTCGCTGAATCTGGAGGACGTTCCCGTACCCCAGCCCGGAAACGGTGAAGTACTGGTGAGGGTACGCGCCTGCGGCCTGGGCCTCACTCTGGTCTGGAATTTGCGGGGCAGGGGCTTCGGTAGGGGAACAATTCCCGACAAGCTGCCCCGCATCATCGGTCACGAAATTGCCGGCGACGTGGTGGAGACGGGACCGAACGTCGCGTCCTTCAAGGCCGGAGACCGGGTCAACGTATATTTCTACCTGACGTGCGGAAACTGCCGCTGGTGCAATGTGGGCCGCGAGGACCTGTGCGACAACCACGCCGGGTACGTGGGCCGCCAGATTGACGGAGGGCTGGCGGAGTACGTGGTCCTGCCGGAAAGGAACCTGTGCCACATTCCCCCGGAAATGGGCTATGTGGACGCCGCGGTAACCGCGGACGCCATTGCCACTCCGGTCCACGTATTGCGCGAGCGGGCCCAGGTACGCGCCCCGGAAACCGTCCTGGTGGTGGGAGCGGGCGGCGGCGTGGGCATCCACATGGTCCAGATGGCCAAGGTGCTGGGAGCGCGGGTATTCGCCGTGGACATTTCCGCCGAAAAACTGGCCCTGGCCAGGGAAGCGGGGGCCGACGAGACGATCAATTCCCGCGAAGTCGGGTTTGACGAGGAGGCCCGGCGCCTTACCGGTGGCCGGGGCGTGGACGTGGTGGTGGAGATGGTGGGCATTGCGGACACAATGCAGGCCAGCCTGGTCAGCCTGGGCAAGGGCGGCCGCCTGGTATTTGTGGGGTCTTACGACGGGGAAGCCTCGCTGCCCCTGAACTCCCGCTCCCTCAGCAACGAACTGGTGCTGACGGGGTCGCGGTATTGCAGCCGCCAGGAACTGGCCGAGGCAGTGGAACTGGTGGCCCAGGGGCGCATCCGCCCCATCGTCACCCGCCTCTGCCAGCTGGAGGAGTCGGAGGAGGTTCTGAACAGCATCGCAGCCATGGAACAGCCCGGGAGGGCCTGCGCCGTGCTGCCTTAACGTCGCTGCGGAGGGGGTTGATCCTGGCGCGTTCTTTGGAAGCGTTCAAATTTGGGTAGTCTGGCAC
>JAPPJA010000266.1 GCA_028874675.1 Chloroflexota bacterium | reverse complement strand
ACCACCACCAGGGCATTGAAGCGCAGGCGGCGACCGCCTTTGACTACCTTGGCAATGCGGCGGGTATAGACGACCCGTTCGGTAAAGCCTGACGGGTCCTCTTCTCGTTCCCGGGGTGGCCGATTGGGTCGAGGTCTGTTAGCCGTGCTGCTTACCATCAGAACTGAAGACCTCCTTCGCGTGCTGCTTCGGCCAGCGCCTTAACCCGGCCGTGGTATTTGTAGCCGCCCCGGTCGAAGACGACCCGGGTAATACCCTGCTCCCTGGCCCGCTGGGCCAGGAGACTGCCCACAGCTGTCGAGACGGCTGTCTTGGGGCCGGTTGCCTGCTCCGCCTCTCGGCTGGAAGCGGCTACCAGGGTTGTTCCCGCGGTATCGTCAATAATCTGCGCGTAAATCGATCGCAGGCTGCGAAAGACGCACAGTCGGGGCTGTTCCGGGTTGCCCGACACCTTCTTTCTTACCCGACGGTGCCGGACATTCCTCAATTTTCTCGATTTTCTGTCTCTGGGCATATCCTGAATACGACTCCGAGGAAAAGCGAATTGGGCGACTATAAGTTAAGCCTTGCGGGCTGCGGCCTTGCCAGGCTTGAAGTGAAGCACCTCGCCCTGGTACCGGATGCCCTTTTCCTTGTAGGCGTTGGGCGGCCGCACCTTGCGGACCTGGGCGGCCACTTCACCGACCTTCTGCTTGTCGATGCCGCGGACATGGACCCGGTTGTTGCCTTCAACTTCCATGGTCACACCCGGGCGGGGCATTATCTCAACCGGGTGGCTGTAACCCACGTTCAGTACAATGCCGTCACCGGACTGCTGGACACGGTAGCCCACACCCATAAGTTCCAGGGTCTTGGTGTACCCGTCCGTCACCCCGACGATGGCGTTGGCGATCAGACTGCGGGTAAGTCCGTGCAGGGAATGATGGAACTTCCGCTCCGACATTCGTTCCACCAGGACCTGTCCATCCTCCAGCTTGACGCTGACTTCGGGATGGTAGTCCTGCTCCAGCGTCCCCAGGGGTCCCTTCACTGTAACGCCACCGTAACGGACTTCAACCTCTACCCCACTGGGTATGGGAATCGGCTTGCGGCCGATACGGGAAAGGGTTCGCCCCTCCGGTTGTTCTCGATCTATGGTGCTACCAGACATAACAGAGCAACTCTCCTCCTATGCCAAGTCGCCAGGCCCGGCGGCCCGTCATTACGCCCTGGGACGTGGACAGAATCGCCACGCCCAGCCCGCCGTAAACGCGGGGGATCTCGCCCTTGCCCACGTAAACCCGCAGGCCGGGCTTGCTGACCCGCTTGAGTCCCGTAATGACCGGTTCCCGGCCCGTGCGGTATGCCAGGTGCACCCGCATGGTGGGAAACTGGTGGCCCCGGGGCATGTCAAAATCCCTGATGTAGCCCTGTTCCTTTAGGATGGTGGCTACCGAAGCCTTGAGCTTGGAGTGGGGAACCAGCACCGATTCGTGGCGGGCGTGTATCCCGTTCCGAATCCGTGTCAGCATGTCGGCGACTGGGTCATTGACCGGCATTTTTCGTAAATCTCCTGAAAATGCAGCTTTAGCGCGGGATGGGGAAGGTCTGGCTTACCAGCTGGCCTTCCTGATGCCCGGAAGTTCTCCCGTGAGGGCCAATTGCCGGAAGCAAATGCGGCAGATTCCGAAATACCGGATGTAGGCCCTGGGCCTGCCGCAGCGGTTGCAGCGGTTGTGCTGACGCACGGGAAACTTGGGTTCCCGCATCCACTTTTGAATCATTGATTTCTTTGCCAAGGTATCTCCTCTGGGCCCCGCGATGCGTTGCTTTCTACTCAGCCCGAATGAAGGGCATCCCGAACAACTCCAGGAGCCGGATCGATTCGGCATCGTCCTGTGCGGTGGTGATGATGGTCACCTGCAGGCCCTGGAACCGGTCTATCTGGTTATAGTCGATCTCGGGAAAAATAATCTGCTCCCGAATACCTAGGGAGAAATTGCCCCGGCCGTCAAAGCCCCGCCTGGAAATCCCCCGGAAGTCGCGGATACGGGGGAGGGCCGTGTTAATCAGCCGGTCCAGGAAGTGGTACATGCGCGCCCCTCTCAGGGTTACGCAGGTGCCGATGGGGTTTCCCGCGCGAAGCTTGAATCCCGCTATGGACTTTCGGGCCCGGGTGATAATGGGCTTCTGGCCGGTGATGATGGTCAGGTCCCGGGTGGCCGCTTCCATGGCTCGCCCGTTGGTCAGCGCTTCTCCCAAACCGATGTTCACGACAATCTTCTGGATTCTGGGAACCCGCATCGTGTTGTTGAAGCCGAACTCTGACATCATGGCCGGCACAATTTCATTCCGGTAGGTATCCAGCAGGCGTGGATAGGGAACCGAAGGGGCGGAAGGAGGCTCGGCTTCAGCCGTCGCGCCGGCCCTGCCTCTCCGGGGCTGGCGCTGCTGGCGGGGAGCTTCCTGTTGTTCCTCGTCCCCCGTGTTTTCCACCTGGGGTTCCTGTTCGTTATCGGGCATCGTCTAACACTTCCTTGCACTTGGGGCAGCCCCTGACCCGCTGGCCCGTTTCCAGGGAAACCGACTTGGCTCGAATGGGCTGGCTGCACTTGTTACAAATCAACATGACATTGGAAATGTGAATGGGCGCCTCAATTTGAATGCGACCCGCCTGGCGCAGCCCAGGCCGCGGCTTGATGTGACGGGTGATGATATTGACACCGTCAACAACAACCCGGTTCTGTTCCGTCAGGCTCCGGGCAACCCTGCCGGTCTTGCCCTTCTCCTTGCCGGCAATCACCAGCACGTCGTCCCCTGCCCGTATATTCATCAGACCACCTCCGGCGCAAGGGAGACTATACGCATAAAGCCCTTGTCTCGCAGTTCGCGGGCAACAGGTCCAAATATGCGGGTGCCCCGGGGCATCAGGTTATCCTGGATGATAACTGCGGCGTTGTCGTCAAACTTGATGTAAGTCCCGTCGGGCCTGAGCAACGCCTGGGCCTGGCGCACGACCACGGCCTTGACCACCGTGCCCTTTCGAACCGGCGAATTGGGGACGGCCTCGCGGACGGTGCAGACGATCACGTCTCCCACCTTGGCGTACTTTCGCTTGCTGGCGCCGGGGATGTTAATCAGCCGGATCAACTTCGCGCCGCTGTTATCCGCCACATTGAGTCGAGTATATGTCTGAATCATTCTTCGGAATCCCCTCCGTCATCGGCCATCTGGACCACCGCCACTTCCTCCGCCTCCTCGGCCTGGCCGGTGATTTCGGCATCCAGGTCCGTTTCCAGCTCAATAGGCCGGACCTCCGCCACCTGCCGCCGCTGGAGAATTTCCAGGAGACGCCAGTGCTTGGTCTTCGATATTGGACGGGTTTCCTGGATGCGGACCGTATCGCCAACCCGGCACTGGTCCATAGGATCGTGGACGTAGAAACGGGTTACCCGCCTCATCTGCTTCCGGTAGATGCGGTGGCGCTGCTTCCAGACCGTTTCCACCACGGCCGTGTGGTCCATGCTGGTGCGGACCACTTCGCCGGTGCGAATCTTTCGCATTTCTTTTGACATACTTAATTCACCGTAATGTTGCGCTCTCGCATGACCGTAAGCAGGCGGGCGATGTCCTTGCGTGTCTTTTTGGGTTGATTGGTGTCCACCAACTGGTTCGTTGCTGCCCTGAAACGCAGGTTCATCAACTCCCGGTAGGTTTTGCTCAGTTCCTCGGACAACTGGTCGTTTGTCAGGGAGCGTATTTCGTTAATTTCCATTGCGTGCTGCTACCTTGAACCTATCGGCTGCCAAGACTGGCGGCAATCTGATCGCGCTGTACCGTCTTGGTGGGGATGGGCAACTTGTGGGAGGCCAGGCGCAGGGCCTCGACGGCCTGGTTGCCGGGAACTCCGCCAACTTCGAACAGGATGCGTCCGGGCTTTACCACCGCCACCCAGTGGTCGTTGGCTGCCTTGCCTCCACCCATTCGGACCTCGGCCGGCTTCTTGCTGACGGGCTTGTCGGGAAATACCCGAATCCACACCTGTCCGCCCCGCTGCAGATGGCGGGTGATGGCGACACGGGCCGACTCAATCTGGCGGGCCGTAATCCACTCGGCGCCCATGGCCTTCAGACCGTACTCGCCGAAATGGACACTGTTGCCGGTGGTGGCCATTCCCTTGCGGCGGCCCCGACCCATCTTTCGGTACTTGGTCCTTTTAGGTTGCAACATCGAATGCCCCCCTGGTGGCCACTCCGTCGATCACATCGTCCGCGATGGCCTCGGTCATATCTTCATCATCGGGTCCCGATTCGACCCTGACTTCAATGGTCTCCAGTTCCTCGACTATTTCAGGAGCCGGCGGCAGTATCTCGCCCTTGTAGATCCAGACCTTGATGCCGATGCGGCCCATGGCCGTTGCCGCTTCCGCCAGGGCATAATCAATGTCCGCCCGCAGCGTGTGCAGCGGCACCTGGCCCATCATCAGCTTTTCGGTACGGGCGATTTCCGCGCCGGATATGCGGCCCTTGGCGATGATCTTGATGCCCTGAGCGCCGGCCTGCATTGCTCTTTGCGCCGCCTGCCGCATGGCCCGCCGGTAGGCAACCCGGCGCTGGAGCTGGTCGGCAATATTGCGGCCTACGAGGTAAGGGTCCAGCTCTGGCTGTTCAATTTCAACAATGTTCAACTGCACCCGGCGTCGGGTTATCCCCTCCAGCTTGCTGCGCAGGTTCTTCACCCGTTCGCCATCCCGACCGATCAGTATTCCCGGCCGTGCCGAGTGGATGTTGATTACCGTGTCCTGCGCTCCCCGGTCGATTTCGACCTTGGAAATGCCCGCGTCGGAGAAACCGCGGTACTCACCGTGAACGGTGTTCCGGAGCTTGAGGTCCTCAAGCACCAGGTTACGGTAATTGGTCGCGTTGTTGGCGTACCAATGCGTCTTCCAGTCCTTGATTATGCCCAACCGGAACCCGTATGGATGTGTCTTGTGGCCCATAGGTTAGGCCTCCCTTTCTATTTCATCTACGACTACGGTTATGTGACTGGAACGCTTGGTGATACGTCCGATACGCCCCCGCGCTCGCGGGCGGAACCTCTTGATGGAGCGGGCGGGGTCGGCCGTAATCCGTACAATGCGGAGATTGTCCCGTTCCATGAACATATTGTTTTCTGCGTTGGATGCGGCGGACTCTACCACCTTGTAAACCGTCTTGGCCCAGGGTGAGGGCAGCAGGCTCAAGGTGTTCAGGGCGTCCTGCACTTCCTGGCCGCGAACCAGGTCCAGTATAGGCTTCAGCCGCTTCTGGGAAGCGCCGATCTGCTTGGCAACCGCTCTTACGGGAGGCATATCTTCACCTCACCCGGCTGGTCCGCTCGGAGCGGGAAACGTGGCCGCGATAGGTGCTGGTGGGAGCGAATTCGCCCAGCCGGTGTCCTACCATATTTTCCGTCACGAACACGGGGATGTGGCGCCTGCCGTCGTGCACGCCGAGAGTCAGTCCCACCATTTCAGGCATAATCATCGATGCTCTGGACCAGGTGCGGATTACCGTCGCCGCGCCCGAGCGCTGCACCGAGTTTACCTTCTTCATAAGCTTGGGGTGAACGTAGGGCCCCTTCTTTACAGATCTGGACATTGGTTATCGCCGCCTGCCGCGTATTATGAACTTGCTGGAGGTCTTCTTCTTGCTTCGGGTCTTGTATCCCAGGGTCGGCTTGCCCCACGGAGTCTTGGGACCGGGCATTCCGATGGGGGATCGGCCTTCACCGCCGCCGTGGGGATGGTCCACCGGATTCTTGGCCACACCCCTTACCTTGGGTCGGCGTCCCAGGTGCCGTTTGGCGCCCGCCTTGCCCAGGCTCTCATTCTTGTGGTCCGGGTTGGACAGCTGTCCAACGCTGGCCCGGCAGCTGAGCAGCACCCGCCGCATTTCGCCGGAAGGCAGACGAATGAGAACATACTCGCCCTCCCGGGACAGTACCTGGGCTCCTACGCCGGCGCTCCTGACCAGCTGGCCGCCCCGGCCCGGAGTCAGTTCCAGGTTATGCACCACCGTACCCGTGGGAATGTTCCGGAGGGGAAGGGAATTGCCGGGGCTGATCTCGGCGCGGGGGCCTGCCTCCACCCAGTTGTCCACTTCCAGTCCAAGGGGAGCCAGGATATAACTCTTCTCCCCGTCGGCGTAATAGATGAGAGCAATGCGGGTGGTGCGGTTGGGATCGTACTCGATGGAAACGACCCGACCGGGCACGCCCTCCTTGCGTCGTTTGAAATCAATTACCCGGTACATACGCCTGCTGCCGCCACCCCGGGCGCGGGTGGTTATCCGGCCCCGGTTGTTGCGGCCCGCGTGCTTGGCCAGGGGAGTCAGCAACGACTTCTCGGGCTTCTTGCGGGTGATTTCCTCGAAGGAGGGCCTCACCGCATTGCGGGTACCTGGCGTTATCGGTTTCAGGTTCTTTAACGGCATGATAAGTACCTTTGCCTGGTTTCGGTGTCCTTAAAGTCCTTCAATCAGGTTGATGCGGTCACCGGGCTTGAGGGTCACCACGGCCTTCTTAATGTCGGGCATTTTCTTTATCTTGGGCCCGTACCGCTTCCGCTTGCCGTGAAGCTTGGTGATGTTCACGTCAATCACGGTTACGTTGAAATTCCTTTCCACCGCCTCCTTTACCAGACCCTTGTTGGCATCGGGGGCAATCTGGAACGTGTATCGTCCAGACTCTTGAAGAAGGGTACTCTTCTCAGTAATGGTCGGCTTCAGCAATACCTGGTAAATGTTCATTTAGGCCTCCTGGGCATCCTCGCCGGCATTGCCTGCCCGCACGGATGCGGGGCGGCGGTCCGGACTGGCGGCCCATTGGGCTTCGCCTTTCTTCAGCGCATCACGGGTAATCAGGACCGTGGTGCGGCGCAACAGTTCGTGGGCGTTCAGTTGGTTCACGGGCAGGGACCAGACCTGTTTCAGGTTGCGTCCCGACTGTGCCACGTTGGCGGTGGCTTCTTCAGTCACCACCAGGGTGGTCTTGGACAGCCCCAGCGAAGAGAGCAGCGTAACCATTGACTTCGTCTTGCCGTCCAGGCTGTCCAGGCTGTCGATGCAGACCAGTCCGCCCTGGCGAATCTTCTCGGAAATGGCGCACTTTAGGGCCAGCTGCCGCATCCGCCGGGGAATTTGCTGCCGGTAATCCCTGGGGTGCGGCCCGAATACCGTGCCGCCGTGCCGCCACTGGGGAGATCGGATGCTGCCCTGGCGGGCGCGGCCCGTATGCTTCTGGATCCACGGCTTGCGTCCACCACCCGAAACTTCGCCCCGGGTCTTGGTGTCGTGAGTGCCCTGGCGCTTGTTGGCCTGGTAAGCGACCACCACCTGGTGTACCAGCGAATGGTTCATGGGCACGTCGAAAACTGCTTCGTCAACCTCAACGGTACCCGCTGCCTGTCCTCTCTGATTGATAACGGGGATTTCCATTTCCCTTTCCTTAACGGTTACTGGTTGGAACGGTTACTGGCTGGCGCCGGAAGCTCGCTTCCCGGTACGCCGGATCATCAATAGCCCGTTGGGAGCGCCGGGAACGCCGCCCTTCAAAAAGAGGAGGTTCCGTTCCGGGTCCACCTGGACGACCTCCAGGTTCTTGACTGTTATGCGGGCGTTGCCCATATGTCCGGCCATCTTGAGTCCCTTGAACACCTTGCCGGGGGTAGTGCCTCCGCCGATGGAACCGGGCGCCCGCGCCCGGTCGGACTGACCGTGAGTCCTGGGGCCGCCGCCAAACCCGTGGCGCTTCATAACACCGGCGAAGCCCCGTCCCTTGGACTTGCCGATAACGTCCACCAGCTCTCCAGGTTCAAAGATGTCAACACTGATCTGCTGGCCCAGTTCAAACTCGCCCACATCGTCGGCCTTGACTTCGCGGAGGTGGCGGACGGGGCTGCCCCCCTTTAAATGTCCGGCCTCAGGCTTGTTCAGCTTTTTGACCGGGTCGAAACCCAACTGGATGGCCTCGTATCCGTCAGACTCGCTGGTCTTTATTTGCGTCACCGAACAGGGGCCGGCCTGGATCATCGTGACCGGAACCACGCGGCCGTCTTCCCTGAACACGCGACTCATTCCTATTTTTTTTCCGAGGTACCCGCGGAGCATGGCTTACACCTGTATTTCCGCCGGCCGCGATCATGGCCGCGACTACAGCTTGATTGAAATATCCACACCGGCCGGCAAATTAAGCCGGGTCAGGGAATCTATGGTCTTCGACGTCGGCTCCAGTATGTCAATGAGCCGCTTGTGGGTCCGAATTTCAAAGTGCTCTCGGGAGTCCTTGTCCACGTGGGGACCCCGTATTACGCAGAACCGGCGAATGTGGGTGGGAAGCGGCACCGGCCCTGCGATGCGGGCTCCCGTCCTTTCCGCAGTCTCCACAATCTGCTCCGTGGAACTGTCCAGGACCTTGTGCTCAAAAGACTTCAGAATGATTCGGACCTTCTGTCTCGTTACCATGCGAACCTAAATCCTGCCCTTCAAAATCCCTGTTTGTCCTGCCTATGCGTTTACCAGGGTCCTGACCAGATGATCAGGGACCTGGTCGTAATACTTGAACTCCATGGTGAATGACGCCCGCCCGCGGGTAATCGACCTGAGGGCGGTGGTATAGGAGAAGGTTTCTCCCAGGGGTATCATCGCCGTGACGGTCTGAATGTCCTCTTCACCGTCAATGCTGCGAATCTGCGCCCGCCGCATCCCCAGGTCTCCCAGCACTTCGCTCAGGAATTCGCTGGGGGTCACCACTTCCATTTCTACCATGGGCTCCAGAAGTATGGGGCTCGCCTTCCGCGTTCCTTCGCGGATGGCCAGCATTCCGGCGCTGCGGAAGGCCATCTCTGAAGAGTCCACCGTGTGGAAACTGCCGTCGTACAGGGTGACCTTCAGGTCCACCAGCGGATAGCCGCCCAGCGGACCGTTGTCCAGCGCCTGCTTCACGCCCGCTTCCACCGCGGGGATATATTCCCTGGGAATGGTGCCTCCGGTAATTCCGTTGACAAAGGAATTGCCCGTTCCCTGCTCCTGGGGCTCTATGTTCAGCCAGACGTGCCCGAACTGCCCGTGTCCGCCCGACTGGCGGACGAACCGGCCCTCGCTCTTTATGGGTTGAGTTAGCGTCTCGCGGTAGGAGACCCGGGGGCTGCCCACGTTGGCCTCCACCGAAAACTCCCGGCGCATTCGGTCCACCAGGACTTCCAGGTGCAACTCGCCCATGCCGGAAATAACGGTCTGGGCCGTCTCGTCGTTGTACCTGACCTGGAAGGTGGGGTCTTCGTCGGAAAGCTTGCGCAGGGCGTCGGAAAGACGGTCCTGATCGGCGCGGGTGGCGGGTTCGATGGCTACGGAGACTACGGGTTCGGGGAACTTGGGGGGTTCAAGAATCAGGGGGCTTGCTTCGGTGCAGATGGTATCCCCGGTAAAGGTGTCCTTCAGGCCTACGGCGGCGCAAATATTGCCGGCCTGGATGGCTTCCAGCTCTTCTCGATGGTTGGCATGCATGTGCAGCAGGCGTCCCATCCGCTCGCGACGGCCCTTGCTGACGTTCAAGACTGACGCCCCTGCCTTGACCGAGCCGGAGTAAATGCGGAGATAGACCAATCGTCCGACATAGGGATCGGTTACCACCTTGAAGGCTAGAGCGGAGAGGGGGCCGTTTTCGTCCGGGAACCTCAGGTCGGGTTCTTCCGTCTTGGGGTCAATACCTTCCACCGGAGGGACATCCGCTGGGGATGGAAGGAAGTCAATTATGGCGTCCAGCAACGGGTGCACTCCCTTGCCGGAAATGGCGCTGCCGCACAGGACCGGGACCAGCTGCCGCTGAATCGTGGCTTCCCGGAGGGCAGACCTCAGATCGTCCTCTTCCAGGTCCTCGCCTTCGAGATACTTTATCAGCAGCGTATCGTCGGTCTCCACGATCTTTTCGATCATGGCCTGCCGGTATTCCTGGTAAGTATCCTCGTATTCGATCGGGACCGGGATAACCTCAGGGGGCGTCATTCCGCCGCTGTTGTCCCTGCCTGCGGGATAGA
Organism: Chloroflexota bacterium; assembly: GCA_028874675.1. GTDB lineage: Bacteria > Chloroflexota > Dehalococcoidia > Lucifugimonadales > UBA3495 > Bin22. The sequence continues at coordinate 760 of JAPPJA010000266.1, read as the reverse complement.
CCGAAGCCCGGCCACCCAACAGATCGATAACGCCGACAAATCCGTCTTCTTCGCCCATGGGCACCTGCACGGGGACAGGATTGGCCTTCAGGCGCCGCTTGATGGACTCTATGGTGCGGGGAAAACTGGCTCCCACCCGGTCCATCTTGTTGACGAAACAGATGCGGGGGACCATATAGGTGTCCGCCTGTCGCCAGACGGTCTCGGACTGGGACTGAACTCCGGCCACGGCATCCAGCACAACGATTCCGCCGTCCAGTACGCGGAGACTGCGTTCCACCTCAGCGGTGAAGTCCACGTGGCCCGGGGTATCAATAATGTTTACCCGGTGTTCATTCCACTCTGCGGTAGTAGCGGCCGCGGTTATGGTTATGCCCCTTTCCCTTTCCTGGGGCATGAAATCCATCGCCGTAGTACCCTCGTCAACGCCGCCAATCTTGTGAATTCGGCCCGTCAGGTAAAGCACCCGTTCGGTAACGGTGGTCTTGCCCGCGTCAATGTGAGCAATGAACCCAATGTTTCTGATTTTGTTTATCGGATAAGCAGAGACCATACTTGCGGGCTCCTCTGACGCCCTTCCTAATCCTCCCTACCGCCTATCTGCGGTAATGGACAAATGCGCGATTTGCTTCTGCCATGCGGTGCAGCTCTTCCCGACGCCTTACCGCCGAACCTTCGCCGCGCGCCGCATCCAGCAACTCGTTAGCCAGGCCGCGCCTCATGGGCATTCCCGTGCGGGCCCGGGCGCCACGGATCAGCC
>JAPPJA010000506.1 GCA_028874675.1 Chloroflexota bacterium | reverse complement strand
GACCATTTGTTTCATCCCTTCATATTACCAGCATAACTCGTCGTTGTAGTACTAATCATCTCCCCCGAAAATTCCGAATATGTGCAGCAGGGCCAGGAACATGTTGACGATGTTGAGGAACATGCCAGCCGACCCGATAAGGGCGATGCGCCTGGCGGCGTCGGCGTTCCCCGTGGCGGCGGCTTCCTGGGCCTCCTGCTTCACGGCCTGGGTTTCCCACGCCGTCAGCCCCATGAAAACGGGCAGGGTGATGACGCTGAGCAACAGCTGCAGCCCGCTGGACTGAAACAGGAAGGAGTTGATCAGGCCCACTACCACCATCCCGATGAGGGCGATAATAGCCAGCATTCCGATTTTCGAAAGGTCGCGCTTGGTGGTAAAGCCGAAAATGCTCATCACCGCGAAAAGGCCGCAGGCGCCGGCGAAGGCCTGGGCTATGCTGGCGCTGGAATAGATGGCAAACACCCAGGACAGGGTGGCCCCCATGAGGGCGGTGAAACCCAGGTACAGGGCCCCCACCGCGGCAATGGGCGCGCCCCGGCGGGCGGCAAACTGCATCCCGAACAGGCACCCGATGGCCAGGACCAGGCCAAGGATCATGCCCAGGAAGCTGGCAAACAGGAACACGCCGGCCGCGCTGAGCAGCCAGGCCACGGCTCCGGCTACCCCCAGCCCCACCGCGGTCCAGCCGTACAGGCCGGTCATGGCCGAAGTAAATATGCGGTCGGCCTCGGCCAGGTTGTAGCCGAAGCCTCCGCCGGCGGATGGGTTATACATGGTCATAGTCGTACCTCTGTTGGCTGTGGATTGTTTGCTTTCAACGGTTAAGGCAACCGGAATCCGGCACGGAACGGTTGCTCTATCCAATGTATCCAAACCTGAATGAGAGGTCAAGAACGCTGAATCCGTGCCTGAACCTGGACTATGCGGTGCGCCGGTCCTGGAACCCGCGCGGGCAGGGGCGAGTTTATGGGGCATTTCCCTTGCCCGCAGGGGCAGTTACGAATCATTCTGAAGGGAAAAGCAGGAAAAACTGTTTGCCGCTCCGGGGGTAACGAAATTAGGAGAATCGTCCCTTTTCGATTTCCGTAGCAGTAGCCATAATTTGAAGCTTGCCCCATGCGATTTTCGGAACATTATGGTGTCCCGTTGACACAAATTTGACGTTGGTCTATTATCTACACTACTTGTTCCGACAAAGCCCAAGAGGGAGTGTACCAGCCAATGGATGAACTCGACAGAAAAATAATCGCCCTGCTGCAACTGGACGGGCGGGCCTCCAACGCCAAAATCGCCAGGGAAGTAGGGGTGAGCGAAGGCACCGTCCGGCGGAGGCTGCGCAAGCTGCTGGATGATGACGTAGTGCGCGTGGTCGCCGTGCCCAACCTGGAAAAGCTGGGCTTTTCCACCACCGCCCTCATCGGCATGCAGACCGGCCCCGGCAAGTCCGACGTGGTCGCCGAATCCCTGATTAACCTGCCTGAAGCCCATTACGTGGCGGTAACCACCGGCGCCTATGACGTGTTCGTCTGGGCGGGCCTGGAATCGGCGGAAAGCCTGGGTCAGTTCCTGCGCACCAAGATCGGTCCCATCGACGGCGTGCAGCGGACCGAGACCTTCGTAAACCTGTCCATCAAGAAGCGCACCTACGGCCTGGTGCTCTAGCCGACACCGGGCCCCAACGCGGAGAGTCGATAGGGGGCAGCCCGCGGGGTTGCCCCTTAACTCTGCCCCAATCCCGCCTCCACGGGGGAAGGGCGGCCTGGCCGGAGGGCAGTTAGCCTCCCGTTGTGCCCGCTTCCAAAACCCGCCGCCGACCCCTGGTAACCCCGACCGGTCCCTTCTGCTCCCGCTGGCCGCAATATTGCAAACCGGCCGGGCTATGCTATAATTTCGTTGGCTTCTCGCGAGGCTTCTGTTTTGTTGCCGGGGAAGCGTGGCCGTCAGCGGCCGGGAGACTCAAGAAGCGTTAGTTCAGAGGAGCAAGAAAGAGAATGGCCTACATAATTACCGAGCCCTGTGTTGGTTTGAAGGACGCAGCCTGCGTCGATGTCTGTCCCGTTGACTGCATTTACACCACCGATGACGACGACATGTACTACATCAGCCCCGACGAGTGCATTGACTGCGCCGCCTGCGAGCCGGTGTGCCCCGTAACCGCCATCTTCGCCGAAGATGCCGTACCTCCCGAATGGGAAAGTTACATCGCCAAGAACTACGACTACTTCAAGAACACCGACCCCAGCGCCCTCAAGCGCAAGTAGTCCCGAACCTAACAACCAGGTCAACCGAAGAAGACCTCCCTGGGTATGCGCCTGAGAAGGGCCGCCCCGAGGGAGGTTTTTCATTGTTGCGGGAGATTGCCACCGGCCCGTCCTGAAGCATGTGGCCTGGTGATTTACGGCGACCCTCCACGAACAATCATCACCACAAGACCTGGTTCCAGCAGTTGTCATCCACACAGGAGAAGTAACGCTCAGTACCGTTCATCACAACCCAGGCATTCCGTTTGACCAGGAATAGATAGGGCTGCCCACTGACAAATTTCTCCAATGTATTGAAGCTGCCAATCAGCGGGTCGTAGAACTCCCAGACCTTGCGAGCATTATCGTAGAAAAAGACCGCCTCCAGGCTGGGGTTATCCCGAAACAATGTCTCCGGCAAGTCTTCAGTATGGCTGAAGGAACCCGCGGTGAGATGAAAGCCTCGAGTTACCCTGCCGGACTCCCATTGACTCCAGACCTCGCTGGCGGGAATATTATCCACCGCGAAGCTGATGAGGTTGCTGACGCGATGGGTATGGATGCTGAACTTTCCGTTGGGGCCAGACTCGGTAGCCCCCACCAGCCTGGTACCGTCATAGGCGCTGATGGGCGTGCCCTCGGCAACCGGTAAACCGTCCAGCCGGGCCGTCCCCATGAATACGTGGGGCGGTTCCTTGGCCCCCGGGAGTTGTGGCGCCAGTGTGGGCGCAGGGGTGGCAGTGGGAGCGGGTGTGGGAGTGGGAGTGGGCAGGGCGGTCACCGTAAAGTCAACGCTGGCCCAGGCGAAATTGCCGCTGACGCTGGTCCCCATTCTTACGTCAAAGTGGTAAGTGCCTGGTTCCAGGGAAGGAATAATTACGTCGAAAGTGATCCTGCCGTCCTTGTCGGTGGAAGGTCTGGGGTCCGGGGATGCCTTGACATCTCCCACGTCCACGCGCCGCATAGGCAGGAACGGATGAAATCCTTCGCCGTAAACGGTCACGACGGCGCCCGGTGGCCCACTGCTACGGCTGAGCCTGATCTTCTCGGGTGGCTCGTCCGGTGCGGGCGTGGGCGTGGGCGTAACGGTAGGCGTCGGTGAAGGCGCGGGAGTGGCCGTCGGAGCAGGAATGGGAGTGGGTCCCGCTCTTAGCGTAAAGCTGGAGGAGAACGTAACACCCCCCAATACGAACTCGACGGGATAAGTTGCCGGGTCCATAGGGGGAATATGGAAGCCGAATTCCAGGTTTCCGTCAACGTTGGTGGCAAGCTGGCGGCCCTGGGACATATCACGGCCGTTCAGGGTCACGCTCTGTACCGGAACATAGGGCTTGTAGCCCGCCACAGTGACATAAAAAGTGTTGCCCGGTATGCCTGTGGTCGGGTAAAAATCGATGAGGGAAGGCAACACTTCGTGAGCGGCCGTCTCCTCAACGATCACACCGTCATCATCCTGGAAAGAGACCTTGACCGTGTTGGAAGAGGGGATCGATGCCGTGGTTGGAATTCGAATGTTAGCCCGAATTTCGCCATTGGCATGGGGCACAACGGATTGAGTCGTGCCAGTTCCGGAGCCGGTGTCGTAGGTTATAGTCACTGGGAAACTGGGCACGTTGTCGTTCCTGGCGGGAAAGCCACCGCCGACGACCAGAGCGATGGTCCCAACCCGTTCGCTGTCCGGGTCAATAAACATGGCCCTCTGTTTAATGCGGATTTCGCGCGTATCCGACACGCCTGTTGAATCGGTTGCCTTGATGGTTTTGTAGCCTTCAGCTGTGGTGACGGCATTTACCGGCAGGTCCACCGTGGCTGACCATGCGCCGTCGCTATCGATGCTGACCGTGTTTCCGCCGTTGATTCGGTCCCAGGGAATATCCTTGCCTTCCAGGGTTATACCGGATACCTGGGTTTCCCCTTCCGCCACCTCACCAATTTCCGCATCCGCAGTGAAGCCCGTACCCGAAAGGCTTATCCGCTGGTTGGCCAAGGCGGAGGTAGATGAAACGTACAGCGCCAGGCCGTCGTTCTGGGCAAGAGTGGTAGCAATGCCCCCCAGGAACAACGTGACCACCAAAGTCGATATGACTGACAGAGCGATGACAACGGAATAAGCCGGTTTCTTCCCCACGCAGCTTCCCCCCACCCGAAATTGCCTGCCGGGCTATGAATTTCACGAAGCGCCGGCCCGGTCCACAAGAACCACTGACACCGGCCTCAAACACCCTCGTCCGGCATGCGTCCTGCCTGGAGCCTGATGGCGGCGCGATTCAATCGCAAGGGTATTGATGGATTGCGACACGCCACGAAGAAGAATTGAAGCTCGTCATCTTCTAAAGCATCGGCTCGATAGTAGCACAACTGCTCCCATGGCCCGAATGCGGACGACTGCGAGATTGGCTTGAATCTATGCCGCCACCCCTGGCGAAATTTGAACTGAAACTGCAATGCGGTTGCCCCGGCGTAAAGGGTCGTCCCTCCCTTCTCCCGGCCCTTCGCTCTGCTATAATGCGGGGCCAGCGTGTCATATTTGCCCTGCCCTCCACTGGGCCGGACTATTAAAGGGGGAATCCTGCATGGATCTGGAACTCAAAGGCAAAGTAGCCATCATCGGCGGCGGCAGCGCGGGCCTGGGTCGGGCGTGCGCCGATGTGCTGGCGGAGGAAGGCGCCCGGCTGGCCATTTGCAGCCGTACCGCCGCCAACCTGGAGCGCGCGGCCGCGGAAATCCGCGACACCACCGGCGCCGAGGTACTGCCCATCGCCGCCGACCTGGAAAGTTACGACAACATCAAGAGCCTGGTGGCCCAGACCGTCAGCCACTACGGTCAGCTGGACATTATGGTCAACAACTCCGGCGGACCGCCCCTGGCCCGATCCGAGACGGCCACCGAGGAGCAGTGGGAGACGGCAGTGCAGCGGTCCCTCTACTTCTTCTCCCGCATGTCGCGGGAGGCCATACCCCACCTGAAGGCCCAGGGTGGCGGACGCATCGTCAACATCCTGGCCAGCACCGTGTACCAGCCCATACCCAACCTGGCCCTGTCCGGCGCCACCCGCATGGGCGTGGTTGCCTATATGAAGAGCCTGGCCGACGAGGTGGGCCGCGACGGCATCCTGATCAACAACATCGCCCCCGGTTCCATCCTCAGCGAGCGGATGCTCTCCAACGTAACCAACCGGGCGCAGGAGCTGGGAATCTCGGTGGAGGAGGGCCTGGCCGAACGAGCCAAGGAGACAGCAGTGGGCCGCATCGGCGAACCCCGGGAACTGGCCTACCTGGCGGCCTTCCTGGCCTCCGGCAAGTCCACCTACATCACCGGCACCACCATCCTGGTGGACGGAGGCCTGGTAAGGTCGGTGATTTAGGGACGGGTTCCTTGCCTGGCTAGGTATTGCCGCCGTCGCCTGTGGAGTCAAGAATGGGAGTTGATGATTCCAACTTCCGAACTACGGGGTCTGTCTCTAGCGCGACAGGCCGATGCCAAAGTTTTGCACCAAGCTGGTCGCTTCGACGCCGCCATATACTTGTCAGGCTATGCTGTCGAGTTAGCCCTAAAGGCCCGCATTTGTGAGACTCTGGGTTGGCGCGAGTTTCCATCAGACCCGGGAGAGTTTCGCAAGTATCAATCCCTGCGCACACATGAATTGGGCATTTTACTGGAATTTTCCGGTATCAAATCAAGGGTAAATGCGGAATACTCTGCGGCCTGGAACTTCCTGGCGGAGAATTGGGGAGCGCATTGGCGTTATCTTCCCGCAGGCAGTTCCGATGCAAGTGTGTGTTCCCAGATGCTTGATGCCGTTGCTTCACTCTTGGAGGTTATATGAGAATCGGCGTCTTTAAGCGATTGATAGCCGGAATGGAAAGAGTGGAGGAACAAGTTTCAGCCGAAAGGGGGCCGTTTTCTCTCTTTGCCCTGTTGGAAAGGGAAGACTGGAATGAGTACGACAATTATCCCGTCGGCCATAGTTGGCACCTTTTCGTTGCCGCCCCCTGGATATGGGAAGACGAAATGGTGGCGTGGAAATACCTAAGGGAACTGGCCAAACCTTACGAAGAAGGTTGGAATCCCTTTGAGCGTAGCCTGCGTATCCAGACTGTCAAACTCACAAGTCCCTACCTGGAAGAAGTGTGGGAGTATTGCAGCACCGAAAACGGCATGGTGGAAATCTATGACGTGGATATTCTGGACGTGACCGCGCGGCGGGGCTACATTTTCGCTTCCCGTCGTCCTGATAATTTTGATGAAATTCGGCAGGCGGCCCAGCAGAAGTTAGAGCAGGAGCGGGAGCGCCAAGACCGCTTAGCCAAGGAAGAAATGGCCCGGTTGAAGGAGGAGATGCAGGCACGGGGCATCCTATGAGAGCAAACTTAACCCCGCCGGAGGAACCCGCCGACGCCGAGGGCTACAACCGGCGGGGCAACCAGTACAGCCGCAACGGCGCCTACGAGCAGGCCATCGCCGACTACACCAGGGCCCTGGAACTGGACGATACCCTGGCCGACGCCTGGTTCAACCGGGGCTGTTCCTACTACGAAATGGGTATGTACGACCAGTCCATCGAAGACCTGACCCGCGCCATTGCCATTGACCCCAATGACGACAACTTCTACGGCCGCCGCTCCCTGGCCTACCTCTTCAGCGACCGCCTGGAGGAGGCCCAGGCCGACCAGGACCTGTGCGATGAGATACGGAACCGGGGGTAGGGGATCTACGAATCAGGAATAGCTGTCATATTGGGGTAAGCGGCTACGCTATAATTTAGAAAAGGCGGGAGGTTCCGCAGTGCCATGAAAAGTATGAAAGACATTAAGGTGGAAACTCTGACCAACGAGTTGCATGAGCGGATTGCTCTGCTTCCCGATGATCACGAAATAGCGGAGCTTTGTGCCCTTTTGCCCGCGAAGGCGCTGCGGGAATTTTCTGCCGAAGTCATTAGTGGCAGCATTGAGTATTTGAACCACCCTGACAATCGTCTGGAGTACGCCAGGTTGCTGGGCAGCTGGATTGCTACGGCGGAAGAAACTGTAGCCGCAGGCAACAAAGCTAAGCGGATTGCGGCCCGGCGGAAGTGTGGGCCACAAGAGTCCGAATAGGATCTGTGTTTAGGAAAACAAGGCGAGGCTATGCCAGACTACGAAGTAACGGTGCATCGCGCCGTGAGGAGATTCCTTAGAAACCATCCAGACCTGGACCGCCGGTGGGGCGAAATTGTCACCCAGATCATTTCAAGCCCACGCCACGGGCCACACATAGACCACCTAAAGGGCAATTGGCTTTGCAGTTACCGTTGGGATGAGGGCGCCTACCGCATCAAGTACGAAGTTCTGGACGAACGTTCAGAGCTTCATTTTTATGATGCCAAAAATCGGGGCGATGTTTATAGGGGACGAGGTGGAGCCGGGCGTCGCAGATAATTCCTCAGTCACCCCCTGCGCCCTACTCCCCCACAGGCCGGAAATAAGGCACCGTTATCTGGTCATTGGCGCGGACAAACGTAACTTCCACCGGCATGCCGATGGTTACCTCGCGGGGGTTGCAGTCCACGATGTTGGTGAACATCTTGACCCCCTCCTCCAGTTCCACCACCGCCAGCACATAGGGCACGTCCTCGGCAAAGCCGGGGGTGCGGTTCTGGTAGGTCACGGTGTAGGTCCACACTGTCCCCTTGCCGCTGGCCTGCACCCAGCGGATGCTGTCGTCCGACCAGCAGTTGGCGCAGATGCCCCGGGGGTAGAACTGGTACTCCCCGCACTTTTCGCACCTTTGGATCAGCAGTTCGCCCCGGCGGCAGGACTCCCAATAGGGCCTGGTCTCGCCGACCACGGTGGGCAGCGGCTTGTTCCATTCCTGTCGAGTAGTCATACTTAGTCCCTCCCCAAAATGGCGGTGCCGCCGCTGTGTCGCGCTCCCAGGGAACCGCCGGTGCCGTGGCACAGGGCAACCTGGCAGTTCTCGACCTGGCGCGGGGTGTCTTTAAACTGGTGGCGCAGCTGGCGGGTGGCTTCCAGCAGCAGGAATATCCCCCGCATGCCCGGGTGGTTGGAAGACAGGCCACCGCCATCGGTGTTGATGGGCAGCTTGTCGGACATTTCCGAGTCAACCTGCAGCCGTCCGCCTGAGACGAACTGGCCACCCTCCCCCTTCTCGCAGAAGCCCAGGTCCTCCAGGGTCTCCACCACCGTGATGGTAAAGGAGTCGTAGATCATCGCCATGTCTATGTCCTTCTGGGTGACCCCGGCCATGGCGAAGGCGGGTTCGTGGCTTTGCTTTGCGGCGATGTACATCAGGTCCCGCTTGCCGGCTCCCTGGTGGGCAATGGCCTCGCCCACGCCCAGCACCCAGACGGGCGTGTGGCGGCAACTGCGGGCGACCTCCGGCGAGGCCACCACCACTGCGCCACCGCCGTCGGTGATGACGCAGCAGTCGGGCAGGTGCAGGGGCGACGAGATCATGCGGGAGTTAACGATGTCCTCCACCGTGACGGGGTCCCGGAACAGGGCCTCGGGATTCATGGAGGCGTGCTTGCGCATGGCCACAGCCACCTCGGCCAGCTGCTCTGAGGTAGTGCCGTACAGGTGCATGTGCCGCTGGGCGATCATGGCGTACAGGCCCACGGTGGTGAGACCGTAGAGCTCTTCGAAGCTGTCGGGAGAGGGGTCGAGGCGGGGGTGGCCGTAGCGGCCCACGCCGCCGGTGCCCACGGAGACGCCGCCGGAGCGGGCCAGGCTGCTGTAGGTGATGACGGCAACGTCGATGCGCCCCGCCGCAATGGCCGTAAGGGCGTGGGACAGGTGGAACTCGAAAGAGCCGCCGCCCACGGTGGTGTTGTCCACGTATTTGGGGTACATGTTCAGGTAGTCGGCCAGGTTCATGCCGCTGTTGCGGATGCTGCTGGAGGCGGTGAAGAGGCCGTCGACGTCCTGCTTGGACAGGCCGGCGTCGGCCAGGGCCTTGATGACGCTCTCCCCCTGGATCTGCAGCTCGCTTTTGTCGGGCGCGTAGCGGGTCACGTGCTCGTGAATACCCACGATGGCCGCGCCGTGCTTAAGGTCAACCATATGCGGAAAGCCTCCCTTCGTTCTGGTCCGGCTGGATGCTGGATTCCGGATCGAGTCCGGAATGACGGCTTATATGGGGGTATGCAAAGGTGCGGTCATTATGCCATAGACAGGGGGAAGGGGGTAGCGGGGGTGACTTGTTTACCTTGTACAGAACGCTAAGTTGTGCAACTATGAGAAATCACAATAAGTGCAACCTCCATTTGGAGCTCGGAGCATGACCATTCTCCCAAAGTCTGAAGCGATGGAGCGACTTAATGGATTGCTTCAACACATACCGGATCTAAAATCCTACTCCCTAGGATCTCCGGAATTTACAAAGTGGCAAAGGGACGCACAGGTAACTATTTCAAAAATATTTGGCGAATCACCTGACCACCGAAAAAAATTTGACGACGTCCAGTATTACTCTAGTGTCAGTTCTAGCAGTGGCGTCGAACGGCGAAGAAGGACACACCCAGCCTACGAACGGGGATTAGACAAAGCTGAAGCAATAATCGAGTCTATGATAGAAGAAATTAAAACTTGGTGGGCCGATGACCCTGACGATGACGTGCCTTCACAAAGTCCAATGCAAATGGAGTTGTCCATTGCAAAGGACATTTTCCTCGTCCATGGGCACGACCACGGTACCAAAGAAACAGTAGCTCGTTTCCTGCAAGGTCTAGACCTCAAACCAATTATCTTGCACGAGCAACCGAATCAAGGTCGTACGATAATTGAGAAGTTTGAGGACTATGCTCGGACAAGTTACGCCATTGCGTTGCTTACTCCTGATGACGTGGGCGGGCTTGACGCCGATCAATTGAAGCCCCGTGCAAGACAGAATGTAATATTAGAGATGGGCTTCTTCTGGGGCAGTCTCGGTAGAGGACGGGTTGCGGCGTTATTGAAAGACGACTTGGTGGTTCCGTCAGACTATGACGGAGTAGTGTACATTGAGCTAGATGATAATGACGGTTGGCAAATGAAACTGGCCCGAGAGTTGAAAGCCGCTGGGTTTGATATTGACCTGAATAAGCTGGCTTAAGTTGTTTAGTTCAGACTGACACCTGCACCAAATACTCCGGAGGGGAAGTGTTCTCTCGTTCACCCACTTCGGGAACTGCCTTTCCCTCTTCTAGCAGCTCTTCCACCACCATCTCAAGAACTTCTACAATGTAGCGCAGCGCCTCTTCTACGTTACTGCCCCATGTAGCGGCACCGTAGCCTTCCAGTTCTGGGCAACGGACTAACCAACCATCTTCATCAGGTGTAAGCATCACTCTAAGAGTGTAAGTCTTCATAATTGCCGCCGCCCACGTAATTTGGTGGCGAGAATACAAAGCTTCACGTTACTAGGGAATTACCAACGCTACTGACAACCTAATCACCCACCCTTCCCCAGCAGCGCTTCCGGCACGCCGGCCAGCAGGGCTTCCACTCTTGGCAGCATTTCCTGGTGGGAGAGGTTGAGGTGCAGGGGGGTTATGGAGATGCGGTTGTTTTTGGCGGCGTTCATATCGGTGCCCTCGCCGTTGTCGGCCATTACCGGACGGTTGCGGGCAATCCAGTACCGCTTCTGG
>JAPPJA010000114.1:6572-10891 GCA_028874675.1 Chloroflexota bacterium | reverse complement strand
CGCCGTCAGTTTCCGATGAATGGAAGAAAAAATACTTTTCCCCACCATCTGGTCTATGTTCGTGTTCATTTATCCATACTTTGTACCGTTAGTCAACATTGTGCCGCATTTCACTAAGATTATCGTAACTTTAGATTGTAATGTTGCTGCAATATCAAAAAAACTTGGCTCTTGGTATCGTTTTTCGTAATGACCAGCGTTCTAACCCGGTTCATAATCGGTTCTTGAGTTTAAGCAGAGGAACCGGCTCTGTCCTTCATTTCCTTGCCGGAAGTCAGCCACAGACCGTGGGCCGCCGCGCCGTCAGTTTCCGATGAATGGAAGAAAAAATACTTTTCCCCACCATCTGGTCTCATTTGATCTCATTTTGTTTTTGGGCGATTCTTCCCGGACGTGATACTTACGGCGCCATGAACGCTTCCTTCCTTTAGCCCAAGAGGTTCTCGTCCCAAGAATTGCTGTTGGGAGACGCCCGGCAGGGTTGCTTCTGAGGTCCCTCAGATCAGTTCCATGTTATGGAAGAGCAACCCTCCAAGGGCAAGGGGAAATGTCTCCCGCCAGGTCCTGAAAAAGGGAACGGGGCGAATGCAGGGTCGAAGAGGATCAGACGAAAGGCCGCGACTTTCTGTCCTTGTTCAACCGCAGCTTGGTGTAATAGTATTAGCCGACACCACGGCAAATCAGAGATGAGGGGCGACACACATGGAAGCGAAACCCGTCAATATTTACGAATACGAGGAGATTGCCCGCAGCAAACTGGGCAAGGGGGAGTACGATTTTATCGCCGGGGCGGCAACAGATGAGATTACATTGCGGCGCACCAGGGCGGTGCTGGACTCCATACTGATGAAACCCCGGATGCTGGTGGACATCAGCGAACGGGATATGAGCACCACGGTGCTGGGCCAGGAGATCAGCTTCCCGGTAATGCTGGACCCCGCCGGCAACCATAGTTCGGCCCATCCGGAGGCGGAACTGGCTACCGTGCGTGCGGCTGGCGCCGCCGAGACTGTAATGGTCCTCAGCGCACAGGCGTCACGCACCCTGGAAGAGGTGGCTGCAGCTTCCTCCGGCCCCATCTGGTATCAGCAGTACTTCTTCAAGGACCGGGGGCTAACCCTGGAAATGGCCCGCCGCGCCGAGGAAGCAGGCTATTCGGCTCTCTGCCTGACTTTGGACGCTAAAGTTAAACCCAAGCGTGAGCGCAACATCCGCAACAATTACCAGGGCCCGGCATCTCCCAATTACGATCCTAGCCTCAATGTGGGCGGCAGTACCTGGAGCTTCGGACTGGATGCGCCCAGCGGCGCCAACAACATTCGGGACCCGGCGGCCACTTATGACGATCTGGACTGGCTGGCATCCAATACCAACCTGCCCCTGGTGGTCAAGGGCATAATGGTGGCCGAGGATGGGTACCAGTCCGCCGAGCATGGCGCGAAAGCGGTAATAGTCTCCAACCACGGCACGCGCTACCTGGATACCACGTTTGCCACCATTGAAGTTCTGCCAGAGGTGGCGGATGCCGTTGAAGGACGCGCCGAGGTCTATATGGACGGCGGCATACGCCGGGGCTCCGACGTCTTCAAGGCGCTGGCCCTGGGCGCGAGGGCTGTGCTCATTGGCCGCCCCCTGTTCTGGGGCCTGGCCGTGGACGGCGAGGCGGGAGTAAAGTCGGTACTTGAAATGCTGCGGGACGAACTCGAAGCCACCATGGGGATGTGCGGCAAGACTACAGTGGAGAGCATTGACCGAGACTCCATTGCCACGGTGTCACCCCTCCTGTCCCTGTTCCCCACCTCACCCGACTATCGATAGCCGGCCGTCCGAACAGCAAGGAAAAACAGGGGAGCAGGTGGTCGGACCACCTGCTCCCTTCGATTTGCGGTTAAACCAGCGGGACTAATCGCTCTGGCTCTCCCGAAGCACAGGCATTACCTCGTCGCATAACAGCAACATGGCCTCGCCTACGTCGGGACCCAACTCCGAAAACATCAACTGGTTGAAACCCTGGGACCTGGCGGTGTCTCTGACCTCGATCATGCGTTCCGCGCATTCGCCGGGTTCGCCGGCAATGAAGATAGCGTCCACCATCGAGTCAGTAACGAGGGCGTCAAACTCGGCCCCTGTTGCCCCGTTGCCCTCTGCCAGGTGAAGCCGTTCCACATCGGCAATAGCCACGCCCATACGTTCAATGTCCTGGTGGGTGTAGCCCTGGCGATACATATTCAATACCCGATGACCTGAGCTCTCCCGGACAAACTCCCGCGCCTTTTCTCCGTCGCGAGACACGGAAATCTTGATTTCCGCCACCCGAGGCATTTGGGCCTGGTCCTTCTCCACGGGCAACGCGCTGTTGAAAATGTCCAGCAACTCGGGCACCCTGCCGGTCCGCAGGGCCGCCAGGTAGTGGCCGCCGAATATCAGCCCATCCATATGCTTGCCACCCACGGCCAGGCCCCTGGGCCCGTTGCTGCCGCAGACTATGGTTACCGGCGAGGCAGGACTGAAATTCAACTGGAAATTGGCCGCAGGATTGAAATGGTAGTAGTCCAGCAGGGCGGAATAGTCTGCAAAGCAGACCCCTTCCCCGTCCAGCAGGCGACGCAGGCTTTGCGCAGTTTCGCTTAAAATGCTTACGGGACGGGGGGTGCGGATTAACCTGGGGGTCCGGGGATTTCCCCTTCCCAAACCTATGGTTAGTTCCCGCCCGTTCATGAGTTCGCTCAACGTGGCCACCGAATCGGCCAGGTCAACCGGGTTGCGGAAGTACTGGACCGTTACCGCCGTGCCCAGCTTGATGTTCAGGTTGCAGGCCACGGCGGCCAGGGTGACGTAGGACTGGCGGCTCCGCAGATTGTCGGTTACCCACAGTTGGGATATGCCCCGGATTTCCCCTTCCTTCGCCAGCTCTACCAGTTCCGGCAGGGAAACGTGAGCGTAGGTGGGCAGGTGAAACTGGACTCCGATTTCCATTGTTGGCATCAGTTGCCCTTCCTTAGTATTAGTTGCCCGCTCTTATATTTAATGAGGCGCTCAAGGCCAGGCGCCCCGCCAGCAAACCGTCAATTGCGAGCGTGGCGGACCGGTTTGAGCTAAGGCGACGGCGTCGGAATCCACCACTCCCTGCCACGGGGAGTATCTATATACTCCGGCCAGCGCAGGTCCACCGGCGGAACAAAATCCGCCGGCAGCAGCGGGGCTACCCATTTATCCCCTCCAATGCCGCCGCCGGTGCGTTCGCGAAACTCGGCCTGGGCCCTCTCCAGTTCCTCGGGGAGGGTCAGCAGATCGGTCATTGTGGCGGCAATAGTTTTGCCGGCTACAAACATGCCGGGGTCGATACATTCCCTCAGGCCGCCCATGGCGTTCAGTGTCCACATCGGGTAGGTGTAGCCGGGCTCAGGGACCCGCAACCTTGGCCTGGAGGTATGCAGGCGGGCCGTTGGCGCGTGCCAGGTATGGTCCACATAGTCGTCCGAAGTGAAGTTGCGCTGCCACGGCGGCAGGCTCCGCTGCTGCGCCGCTTCATAGTCCTGGGGGGTCTGCAAGCGCAGGTTATCGTCAGTAAAGGGTTCCGACGCGGGACTCAGTCCCAGATTTTCCTGGATGGACCTGGCAAATTCGCGCGCCCGGTCATTCAGCTCCGGCGGGCCCACCATCTCAAGGTTGCGGTAGGTCAGCCCGGACAATGCCAGGTTGGGCAGGCCCACCCGGGTCTTCGTAACCCACCGGGGAGTTACCACGCAGCCGGTGACCTGGGCGGCATTGAGCGCATTCCTTTCCAGAACCTGATAGATGCGCTCCTGGATGTCCAGCGTAGGCGATCGCCACGCGTATTGAATCTGGCTGAACCGGGGTGGCAAGTTGTCCGACGTGCACTGCCCGCCGGCCATGATGTATTCGTTAAGGGTCCAGGTTCCGGTGTGAGGAAACATGGCCTCCTTGGTGTACTTGGTGTTGGTGTACATCAGGCAAACCGCGTCCAGGGCGCCCGGGCAGCGTGCCACCGTATGGGGCCGGTCGGGCGCGGCCAGAAGGCTGGCATCCATCCACTTTTCCGGTTCCAGGCACTCGAAAGTGAATACGACGCTCCAGTAGGAACCACAGTGGGTCTCCCACGCCACGGTGTTGGTGGTGTGCGGGTGATATACCACGGCGGCATCCAGGTCATCGTAGTAGCCCTTGCCGGCATGAACGGGCTTGGACCCACAGATTTTCTCGGCGGGTTCGCCAAATATCTGTAGTGTGCCCTCCAGGTCGTGGGCCTCCATGGCCGCCTTGGCCCCCAGGACCCCCATCAGCGCGGCCACTCCCAG
>JAPPJA010000114.1:0-6562 GCA_028874675.1 Chloroflexota bacterium | reverse complement strand
CGGCCCAGGGATGCAGTCCTTCACGAGGCGCCGGGAAGGGAACGGCCTGCTGGGAGTTTCCGGGCACCGCATCGTATTCCGCAAAGGTGGCCAGGACCGGCCTTCCCTGCCCCCACGTGGCGGAGAAGGCGGTAGGCATTCCCCCCGAACCCTCTTCCACGGTGAACCCGTGCTTTCGCAACAGGTCAACGTAGGCATTGGCCGAACGGTATTCGCGGTAGGCGGGTTCGGCATATTCCCAGATTTCCAGATGGAAGTCTGAGAGCCAGTCGCGGTTGCCATCAATCCATGCCAGGGCAGTTGCCTTGGCATCCGAAGTAATTGCCATCGGGGTCCTCCTCCTTACCGGGGCCAGCTCAACCTGCGACAGCATTGTAAGTCTGCTGGAACGGCAAAGCAAAAGGGCATTGCCTTGCTATTCTCCCGCCTGGCCGGCAAGGTGGACATCAGACCGGCGAAAGGATATATTCCCGCCAAACAGTGGAGGTAGCAACTATGCCTGACCAACGTCAAATCTATTTGAACCTGCCGGTTGCCGACCTTGACAGATCGGGCAACTTCTTCAAGGGCCTGGGTTTTGAGTTCGATCCCTTCTTTACCGACGAGAAAGCCACGTGCATGATAGTTGGCGAGGGGATTTACGTGATGTTGCTTACCCGGCCTTGTTTCGAAGGTTTTATCCCGGGAAAGAGCATAGCCGACGCCAGCAAAACTGCGGAGATGCTGGTGGCCATATCGGCTCCGGACCGGGACACGGTGGACGCAATGATCCGGGATGCCGTAGCCGCGGGTGGCAGCGAGTATCGGGAGGCACAGGACCACGGCTGGATGTATTTCCGTGCCTTCCAGGATCTGGACGGCCACATTTGGGAAGTACTGGCCACGGACGAGAGCATGCTGCAGGAACAAATGCAACAGGGAGGCAGCTGACTGCCATGGCTGGGTTTCAAAAGATAACCCCATTTCTCTGGTACGACGGACAGGCCCTCGCGGCTGCCCGCCACTACGTTTCCCTGTTCCCCGATTCCCGGATTGTAAGCAGTGACCCCTTGCCGGCGGGACCCGCCGAGGGGGCGGCAATCGTGAGCTTTGTGCTGGCCGGCCAGCAGTTTACCGCCCTGGATGGCGGGCCCATGTACCAGTTTTCGCCGGCAATTTCGTTCGTGGTCGAATGCGAGTCACAGGCGGAAATTGACCACTTTTACGATGGGCTGGCCGAAGGGGGAGTCCGGGAGCAGTGTGGATGGGTCAGGGACAAGTATGGCGTCACCTGGCAGATCGTCCCGGTCCAGTTGGGCGAACTGCTGGAAGCGGGCGCGGACCGGGTTATGGCGGCGTTGCTGGGGATGGAAAAGATAGACCTGGCAAAGCTGGAATCGGCGGCCAGGGGAGAGTAAACTGGCGAGCAAGCAAACCAGCATCAGCGCCAGGCTAACCAACAGTTGAACCGGAGGAATGGCATATGGCAACCAAACGAGCGGGAGAAGCTTACTGGGGTGAGGAGCTTCATGTCCCCATTTCAAATGACGGCCAGGTAACGGCCTACGTTTGGCCGCTGCGCATCCTGTCGATAAGGGGCGAAAGCTGCGGCGGTCCTACCATTGGCGTGGACGTAGGCAACGAGGAGGTGCTCCGTTTCGACTGCCATGCCAACCGCGGCCACTGGCATACGGGCGGCTATGACCGACTGGGAACGCCTGGCAATTCCCACGTGGACTTTCCTGAAAGCGCCGCCTCCGTGGAAGAACAGGTGGCCTGGTCTTTGCGGCACCTGAGGGACAGGGTAAGGGATTTGCTTGCCCAGTCCGAGCAGGAAGAGGCCGCCGGCAAGGTGGAGTCATTTTTGCTGGAGTCGGGTTTGATCAACCTCCGCAACCACATCGAAAAGAACGCCTACCTGCGCGACCGGGCCATAAAGGAGAATGTAATTTCGCCTTAGAACGGCCCATTGGCGCGAACGGATTGCGGTCCTACCCCGCCGCTGTGGGAATCAGGAATCCATAAGTAAGGACCGGCCCAAGAATGGGCCGGTCCTTACTTATGGTAATCCCTGTCGGGCCGGTTTCCGGCCCTCGGACGAACTGATCAGCCAATCAAGAGGGCTCTGCCCGAATCACCTGGTCAACACCTACCAACCTATCGCGTTGACGCCGGCGGTAAAGCTATATTCCTTGCCGCCTATTTCGTGGGTTGCGTTCGAGTCAACATATACATAGTAGGGTTTCCCGGACTCGATCTGGGTCAGCGGCAGGTATGCGCTCAGATCCTGTGGCGGCCTGGCGAAACTGGGAAGGAATTTCACCTCAAACGAATTGGTGGGGTCGTACAGCGACCATCGCTTGGTGGAATTGTCCAGGTGCGCCACCCACTTCAAATTGCCGCCCAGGGGAGCCAGGGTGGTAATAATCTGCGAGCCCGCCGGCACCACCGGCCCCTGGGCTCTGGCCTGCACCAGGAAGCTGGCGGTTGCCGAATCTGAACCCACGGTTACCGACACGTTGTAATTTCCCGGGCCCGTATCTGGCACAGCTACATTGGCGCTAAAGTTTCCTCCACCATCCACGGTTACGGTCCCTGCGGGGGAAGCGCTGGCCCCGCCAAAACGGACACTTCCCACTATCGCCCCGGGCTCAAAGTCGCTGCCCGAAACCGTTACGCTGGCGCCAGGCTGTCCGCTGCTGGGACTGATGCTGATGAGGGGATTCCGCTGAGGGACCGGCGTGGCCGTCGGCGGATTGGGCACTATTACCACCGGAGCTGCCGTAGGCCTGGGCAGAGGCGTCGGTTCCGGCGTAGCCGTAGGCTCCGGCGTTGGTTCTTCAGTGGGTTCCGGAGTCGGGGGAACCTCAGTGGCGCGACTGCGGCCAAAATTGGCTGGGCCAACTACCACCCTGGTGGGCGCGGGGCCCTGGGCTGCCTCGGCTGCCTGGGGTTCCGTCGGCAAGGGCGGCAGCGTGGGTTGGGGCGCCAAAGTAGGAACGGTGATCGGGGCCGCAACAACCGGGGCCGGCGCAGGGGTTGGCTCTTCTCCGCCACACGCGCCCAAAAGCAGCACACCCATGCTGCAAACCATCAAAAATATTAAGACTGCAGGTAGTTTAAATAACTTCACACCACCACTTCTCCCAATTCCCATGATTGCCTCCGTTACTCCAGTGTTATGTAATCTATTCGTACATATTTTAACTTTGCATTTCGTGGCTGACAAACCCCGTCTAATGCAAATTATGGGGAAAGCGTCGTCTTCGCAGCTCGCGACAACCTCCTGTTCCGATAGCGACGCGACTTGCAACCCCGTACCATCGCTTCCAAGATGGGGACAGTTGACGGGAGCAACTCTACCGGGAGACCCGCTTACCGATCTCGCTGGCTCCAGGGATCCTGCCCTCTAACAGGGACAGCCTTTATCTGTGGTCAGTCCGGCGCTGCCCTGATGTATAAGACGCGGGAGCGAGCAAATTGGTTCCCGCAAAAAAGTCATCCAGGCGCGGCCCCTAAATGCCCAGGAGTTCCTCCAGATTCTTCCAGAGGATGGCATCCTTTTCTTCCGGGGTGAGGCTTTCCAGCCCCGGGACCCACGAAACCGGCCAGTCTATCTGCATATCAGCCGGCCAGTCGGTGCCGAAAACAACCCGGTCGGCGCCCACGCAATCGATAAGGTACCGCAGACTCTCTTCGCTCTGGGTCAGGCAATCGTAATAGAAGCTGCGAAGATAGGCGCTGGGCTGCTGGTTAATGTTCACCCGGGCCTCGGACCTGACCTGCCACCCCCGGTCCATTCTTCCGATTCCGTAGCAGGCATACCCTCCCCCGTGGCACAGGCATACGCGCAAGTCCGGGTACCGGTCCATTACTCCCCCAAAAACGAAGGAGGCAAAGGTCACGGCGCGGTCTGCCAGGTTGCCAATGGTGTTGGACAGGTGATACTTGCTATTCCGACGGCTGACTACAGTGGGACCATCCTGGTGAATCAGCATCACAGCGCCCAGCTTCTCCGCAGCATCCCACAGGGGGAAGTACTCGGGATTGTCATAGGTCTTGCCGTTAACGTTGTCCCCGATCATGGCCCCTTTCAGCCCCAGTTCGGTGACGGAGCGCTCCAGTTCCGCCACAGATGCGGCAACGTCCTGCATAGGCAGGTTGGCGAGACCGGAAAACCTTTCAGGATACTGGCGGGTCAAGCCGGCCACGTAGTCGTTGCATTCCCGGTCCATGGCCACCACCGTATCCAGGTCACCGTCGTAGCAATAAAGGAAGGAATGGGTGGAGAGGATGTGCACGTCAACGCCCAGGGAGTCCATATCCTTGATCCTCTCTTCAGGCGTCCACATACCACGTGGGGTGTAGTCTTCAAACCGGCCGGCCACCTGGGCGGCGCTGAGCGCATAGAAGCCAGTACCCTCCCGCATTGCCTTCAGGCAGTTATCCGGGGTTATGTGAGCGTGAATATCGATGCTGCGCATAAGGCAACCTCTCTCCGACAAAAGCATTCTGTCTCAGACGTGGTGCAAATCGGCATTCAGCCTACGGGCAAAGTATTGAGGTGTCAACCAAGGGCAAATCAACGGAACTGTTCCGACCCGGGCGGACCCGTCGGGCCCGCCGGTTCCGTCTTTCCGGCAAAACCGCACTGGCATTGGACAACTTTCCCCATAACCCTTATAATCCCACTGCACATATACCGGCAGAAAGCAGTTGCCACCTTAGGCGAAGCTCTCGCGTTAGCCCGACTGTATCTGTCGGACGTTTTGCGTCCAATACATTGCGGGCTGGTGCACCGGAAGAAATTGAGAGAAGGAGTAAAGGTATGGCAGACAACAACGATATTATGTTGATGGCTCACCTTATGCGTCGCGCCGGCTTTGGCGCCTCCTATGAGGAATTGGAGCGGCGGGCGGCCAAGGGATATGAGGCCACCGTGGAAGAATTGCTCCATCCCGAGGACCAGCCCGACCTGCAGCTGGACGTTATGAACCGCTATATGCATGGTTGGCGCGATTTGAACGGTCTGATGGCAAACCAGGGTTACTGGACCTATCGCATGGTCAACTCTCCCCGCCAGCTGGAAGAGAAGATCTGCCTGTTCTGGCACGGGATCTTCTGCGTGGGCGACTCCAAGTGCATGCGGGCCCGCCAGATACTACTGGAGCTCAACAATTTCCGGTCCCACGGCATGGATAACTTCGAGAACCTGCTCATGTTCCTTTCCACCGACCCGGCAATGCTCTATTACCTCGACAACCAGCTGAGCCATAAGGAAGCGGTTAACGAGAACTGGGGCCGCGAACTCCTGGAGCTGTTCTCCATGGGTGTGGGCATGGATGGCGAGGCTAACTACTCTGAAGACGACGTCAAGGCGTGCGCCCAGGCCTTTACCGGCTGGACTATCGCCAACGCCATCCCCAGGTACCCGTATGGCAGCTATGCCAACCGGTTCCTCTACAACAAGTTTGACCACATCGAAGAGGATAAGACCTTCCTGGGCGAGACCGGCAACTGGAATGGCGACGATGTAGTCCGCATTATTTGCAAGCAGCCGGCAACCGCCCGGTTCGTTGCCCGCCACCTTTACAACTTCTTCGTGGCCGATGAGCCCCAGGTTCCTGCCTGGCAGCACACTCCGCCCCGTGACCCCGAATTGATCAAGGCCCTGGAAGACGAATACTTCAATTCCGGGTATGAAATTCGCTCCATGCTGCGGGTGCTGTTCAACTCCGACAGTTTCAAGAATGCCCGATTTGCCAAGGTGAAGAATCCCTCCGAAGTGGTGTGCGGAACCCTTCGCATAGTCGGCGACTTCGAAACTCCCAAGCCCAGGTTCTACGATCCGGCCCTGCAGATCCGGTACATGGGCCAGGACCTGCTGAACCCGCCCACCGTCGAAGGCTGGCATACCGGGAAGGAATGGATTGACAGCGGCACGCTGGTGGAACGCGTTAACTTCGCCGCCGGCGAAATGGGACGCCTGGACTCCCCCGGCATCCAGGACATCGTTTCCCGGCTTTCCTCCCTTGGGAACGTAATTTCGGCGGACGACCTGCTCGATGGCTGCCTGGAACTGCTGGGCGGTTATGAATTGATGCAGGATACTCGTGACCTGTTCCTGTCCCAGGCCTTGAAGGTCAGCGAACTGAACACCAGCAGCGGAGATTTCGCCGACCAGGTAAGCCAGCTGCTCCAGCTGATTGTGGCTACCCAGGAGTACCAGTTCGCCTAACAGCGAATAATCAGAAACCAGCCAGGCTTCCTGGGCGCGCGGAACACCGGACAGTCGCTCAGGCAGCCGAAAACCCAACAGGATTGAGAAACAACTTACAGGAGGAGATATGACCAGCACCAAGAAAGACCCGGTCCTGGTAGTTCTTCAGCTATCCGGCGGAAACGACTTCATGAACACCTTTGTCCCGTACACCAACCCGCTGTACATGGACAACCGGCCCAACGTCCACATTCCCGTGGACCAGGTAATGCCCATCAACGACGAGCTGGGCATCAACCCCAATATGCCCGAGTTCAAGGCCCTTTACGATGAGGGCAAGGTTGCGGTAATTCAGGGAGTGGG
>JAPPJA010000400.1:7983-11012 GCA_028874675.1 Chloroflexota bacterium | reverse complement strand
GTTATAGCCGGCTGGTACAGGGAGGGAGCAAGGGAAAGATAGTAAAGCCGGTTGCCGACATTGCCCTCGCCTTCAATGTCGGCCAGCTTTCGCCTCACCTCTTCCATGTCCTCCGCGCTGGTAACGTCTCCGTGTAAGTAGTGGAGGCGGGAGGTGAAATCGGCCCACTGGCCGGGGGTTGGCTTGCTCATCCCGTCGCTGCCCAGGAACTCCTCAAGCACGGTGTGGAATTCGGCGTCACCCATGTCGCTGCGAGCCACTCCCAGTATGTTCAGGTTGGGGGGCAGTCGTCCCTTGCTGTGCAGGCTGGCGAGGGCGGGAATCAGCTTGCGACGCGTCAGGTCACCGCTGGCGCCGAATATCACCAGGGTAATGGTGCCGTCAGCCGGGTCCATCGGCTCAGTTATCGCCATCGCCGGACCTCCGCACCGGGTGGCCCCCGAACTGGTTGCGCAGGGCGGCCAGCAGCTTGGCGCCAAAGGGCTGGGCCTGGCGAGAACGGAATCGCTGCAACAGGGAGAGGGTTATGACCGGGGCGGGCACGGCCAGGTCCACCGACTCCTGGACCGTCCACCTGCCCTCGCCTGAATCCTCCACGTAGGCCTGCAGGTCCGACAGGCTCGGGTCATCCTCCAGGGCCGACACCACCAGGTCCAGCAGCCAGGACCTCACCACGCTGCCGTGCCGCCAGGTGTTGGCAATCCTGGGCAGGTCCAGGTTGAACTCCTCCTTGGCCGCCATCAACTCGAAGCCCTCTGCGTAGGCTTCCATCAGGGCATACTCCACCCCGTTGTGCACCATTTTGACGAAGTGGCCCGCGCCCACCGGCCCAACGTGGCTGTACCCCCGGTCGGGGCCGGGAGCCAGAGACTGGAAGATGGGTTCCAGCCGCTGGAATACTTCGTCCTTCCCGCCCACCATCAAGGTATAGCCTTCGGACAGGCCCCAGATGCCGCCGCTGGTTCCCACATCCACCAGGTCGATGCCCATTTCCGCCAGTTTTTCGGCCCGCCGCAGGGTGTCCTTGTAATTGGCGTTTCCGCCGTCCAGTATTACATCCCCGGGTTGCAGCAGGGGCGCCAGCCGGTCCATGGTGTCTTCCGTTGGCTGGCCCTGGGGCAGCATCAACCAAATGGGACGCGGGGGAGCAAGTTGGGCCGTCAGTTCTTCCAGAGTGCCGGCCCCGTCCGCTCCCTGGGACCTGGTTCCGGCAACGGCGTCCTGGTTGGTGTCGTAGGCCACCACCCGATGACCGGAGGCCAGCAGCCGCTGCGCCATGTTGCCGCCCATGCGGCCCAGGCCGATCATTCCCAGTTCCACGGATTGACCTCCCTAGTGGGGTAAGAGCTTACAGTGAAGCGGTCAGCCGCTGGATTCCTGCGGTCGGATCAGCGCCGAGGTGTACCCGGGCAGCTCGCCTTCCCAGTTCCTGCAGGGCCTGAAGGTCACCGGCGGACTGGGCATCGGCCAGGGTTCCGAAGGTGTATGGTCGTCCCGGTATCGGCATCTCCAACGGATGGTCTGCGGTAAGCTGCAGGAAAATTCCGGAACCTGGCCCTCCCTTGTGCAACTGGCCGGTGGAGTGGAGGTAGCGGGGTCCGAAGCCAGTGGTAGTAGGAATCCCCAGCTTTTCGGTAAGGCGCAGGCGGAGTTGCGCCAGGGCCCTGCAGACCTCTTCGTCATCGGGCAAGTAGGCCAGAATGGCCAGGTAATCGCCGGCCTCGGCCTTGCCCAGCAGGCTCTCCATGGCCTCGCCGGTCCTTATGGTCGGCAGGCGGCCGGTGGCGGTGAACTGCTCCAGCACCAGGTCCGTCTTGTCCTTGGCGCCCTGCACATTGGGCTGATCGAAGGGGTGGACTCCCAGGATGTGGCCGGCCACGGCAGTGGCAAACTCCCAGCGGTAGAACTCGGCCCCCAGGTCCGTCCGGTCGCACAATTCCAGCTGTACCGTAGGGTGCTTGCCGGAAAGACTCTCCGTAAGAGTGTCGGTAGCTGCGTTGTCGTCACCCCTCAGGCGAAGGTAAACGATCAGCCGGTCGTTGCTGTATTGGCCCGGCGGAAGCTCCGGTTCACCGGCCACGGGTATGATCCCCTTGCCCGACTTGCCAAGGCTCTCCGCCAGCAGCTGTTCAACCCACAGCCCGAACCCGGCCAGCGCCGGCGAGGTAACCAGGGTCAGCTTGTCGCGACCTTCCAATGCCATTGACCCCATGATCGCCCCAAGCCTGGCCCCCGGGTTGGCGGCTGCCTGCGCAACGGAGCAACTTGCCTGCATAGCGCTAGCCCTGGCCAGGAAGTCTGCCAGGTCCAGGCCGATCAGCGCCGCGGGCACCATCCCGAAATAGGACAGCACCGAGTATCTCCCGCCAATTTCCGGGTGATTCAGGAAAACCTGGCGAAAGCCTTCACTTTTGCCCAGAGCTTCCAGTGGAGTGCTTGGGTCGGTGATGGCTACGAAATTGCCGCCGGCCGGCCCCTCGCCCACCGCATCGGTTACCCGCTGGCGGAAATGGGAGCAAAGGGTGGTGGACTCAATGGTTGTGCCGGATTTTGAGGAAACCAGGAAAATTGTCCTGGCGGGATCAATGGCCGCTTCCGTTGCCTGAATCCAGGCAGGCAGGGTCGAATCCAGCACCCGCAGTTGCGGGAAGCCGGGCGAGCTGCCGAGGGTTCGCCGTATTACTTCCGGACCCAAGCTGCTGCCGCCCATTCCCAGCAGTACCACGTTGGTGAACCCGGCCCGCTGTACCTGGGAGGCGAAAGTGGAAAGCGCGGAGGCTGTGCCCGCCATTTTTTCGGGAATGGTCAGCCAACCCAGCCGGTCTTCAATTTCAGTAGGGTCGTCGCTCCACACCCGGTAGTCTCCCTGCCACATGCGAGCGACCACCTTCTCCCGGTCCAGCCTAGCTAGCGTGGACTCAACCAGGGTGTCGTAGCGTCCCAGTTCCTCGACCGTTCGGGTGACTTCAGCCAAAAACCCTCCGGTTACCGGTGTGACGGTTGCCATCAACCTTTAACTTGGCGGGGCA
>JAPPJA010000400.1:4935-7973 GCA_028874675.1 Chloroflexota bacterium | reverse complement strand
GCGGGGCAATTACAAGATAGCATACCCATTCCTTCAGGGCCAAGACAATACTGCTCAAGGCCAGCCGATTTCAACCCTCTTGAGCCGGACAACCGCCTCCTGAGAAGAAAGTGCGACAGCCCGAGTCATGCTTAAAGGTTAAGTGTGAAACATGCCGCAAAATATTCACCGAAGTCATTGCGCTGACACTTCCGCCTTTCCAGCATGCATAACCCTGGCCGATACTATTACAGAAGCGAGTAACTCAATCTGGGACAATCAAGTCAAGAACCCCCTCCGGCAAGCACAATCCTTGTCGAAGCAGCGCTCACTAACCCTCAATCTTCCACCGCAATGGGCGGATCGCCAAATACGAAACGAGGTGAAATGATCGGAAATGGCCGGAAAAACCAGTTTTTCAGAATGCACACTGCAAGGCGTTGCCTTCCCGCAACTCAAGAGGCCGAGGGCTTGGGTCAAATCACCCGTGCTATAATCGCCTCATTCCCAAGCAGTTGCCCCTTCATCAGCCAGTTTTCTGGAGGATTTGCTTTGACCAGTTCCGGCAACGTTTCCGGCGCTCCCACTGAACATCGCGCCACCATCGGTGACCTGGAGGTCCGATACCTGGAATGGGTGTCATCCGGCGACCCGGCCGCCACTCCCGTATTGGCCCTGCACGGCCTGGCCTCCTCGGCCAACTGGTACGAAAGGCTGGCCGCCCGGCTGTCCAGAGAGTTCCGGGTCTGGGCGCCCGACCAGCGCGGTCACGGCCAGACCACCCAGGCCCCCACCGGCTACGACTGGCAAACCCTGGCCGCGGACGCCATTCGGTTTCTGGACCACATTGGCGTTGAAAGGGCGGCCGTCCTCGGCCATTCCTGGGGCGGCAACGTGGCCATTAATGTCGCTGCCAGATTTCCCGAGAGAGTCAGCCGGCTGGTCATGATTGACGGCGGTTTTCTCGACGGCCACCTGCTGCCCGATGCTTCCTGGGAACTGTTCCGCAACCGCTTCGCTCCCCGCAACGTCTCCGGAACGCGCCAGGACTTCCTGGACCGGATAAGCGAACAATTGGGTGATTGCTGGGCCGATGACCTGGAACGTATTGTCCAGACCATGGTGTACGAGGATGAATCAGGCCACATCCAGGACATCCTCCGTCCTTCCAACCACGCCCAGGTGCTGGAGTCCATGTGGGGGGACCCCCCCTCCGTAACCTTGCCCAACATCCAGTGTCCCACGCTGATAGTTCCCGCCGGCCCCCGTCCCGACCGGGCCGGCGGCGAATTCAGCCGCACCAAGACCATTATGGTGGAGGCCGCGGCCAGGGCCGTACCCAATAACCGGGTCCACTGGATACCCGAAACCATTCACGACATCGGCTACCACAAACCCGACGAACTTGCCTCAGTGATAATGGAGTTCCTGGCCGAGGCGTAGTTCGGGACAGTGCCGAGACAAAAAACAGGGGCGGGTGTTGTACCCGCCCCTGTCCGTGTCGCCGGATTGACCGAATTAACTAATCATTGTCCGCCGGAGCGGGTATCAGCTGGCCTCCGCCGGGCTCAGCCCCATTGTCCTGGGACAGACCGTAGTTGATGGCGTAAAGGCGGGCATAGACGCCGCCCTGGCGCAGCAGTTCCTCGTGGCGGCCCACCTCGGCGATGCGCCCCCGGTCCAGCACCACAATCTTGTCCGCGCTCCTTATGGTGGACAGGCGGTGGGCAATCACGATGGACGTCCTTCCCTCCAGGACGTGGCTCAAAGCCTCCTGGATGAGGATTTCCGTGTGGGTGTCAATGTTGGCCGTTGCCTCGTCCAGGACGATGATCCTGGGGTCTCCAACGATGGCCCGGGCGAAGCTGATCAGCTGCCGCTGTCCCACGCTCAGGTTGACCCCCCGTTCCGCCAGCACGGTGTCGTAGCCGTCCTCCAGGGCCATGATGAAGTCATGCGCACCCACGGCCTTGGCCGCTTCGACTACGTCCTCGTCGGTAGCATCGTCGTAGCAATACCGGATGTTGTCGCGCACATTGCCGGAGAACAGGTAAGGCTCCTGCAACACCATGCTCATCTGGGACACCAGGGACTCCCGTTGAACGTCCCGCAAGTCGTAGCCGTCGATGGTGATCTTGCCCTTGGTCACGTCGGCAAAGCGGTGAATCAAGGTTACCAGGGTGCTCTTGCCCGCGCCGGTGGAACCCACCAGGGCCACGTTTTCGCCAGGCCGGATGTGCAGGTTCACGTCCTGCAGCACTTCCACGCCCTCCACGTAGTGGAAGCTCACGTCCTCGAACCGGATTTCACCCCGCACCGGCGGCATTTCGATGGCGTCGGGCTTGTCAACAACCTCCGGCTTCAGGTCCAGCAGCTCAAAGATGCGGACCCCTGCGGCCATGGACCGCTGGAAGACGCCGTACTGCATGGTAAGGTGGCGTATAGGTTCGAAGAACCGCTGGATCCAGACGGCGAATGCCAGCAGAACGCCCCATTCCAGGTTGCCGTTCTTGGCCAGCATTCCGCCCACAAACACCACGCCGAACCCCATGCCCACGCCGATGAGGAACTCCACCATGGGCTGAAGGCCGCCCGAGAACCGGCTGGCCTGCAGGTTGGCGTCCAGGTGTTCGTGGTTTAGCTCTTCAAAGTGCCGGAGGTTCTCGTCCTGCCGGTTGAGGCTCTGCACCACGCGAACGCCGGTAATGTTCTGGTTGTACTCCCCGTTGACCATGGCAATGGCCCGGCGGATACGCATGAAAGACCGGCGGGCAAATCGCTGCCAGTAGGCCAGTATGAAGAACAGCACTGGCACAATGCTCAGGCTCACCAGGGCCAGTTCCCAGTCAACCAGCAGCATGTAGATGATGATGAAGGCCAGGGTCAGTACGTCCGCCAGGGCCAGCACCAGCATCTCAAAGGTTTCCTGCAACTGCAGCACATCGCTCTGGCTGCGGGACATGATCCGTCCGGTTGCAGTCCGGTGGTAAAAGGAAGGAGACATATCCTGCAGGTGGCTGAACATCTGGGTCCGCAGGGAGTAAAGAATGCTCTGCCCC
>JAPPJA010000400.1:0-4925 GCA_028874675.1 Chloroflexota bacterium | reverse complement strand
CCATAAACACAAACTGCAGGTAGTTGGACGCAAAGTGCACCAGCGTAACGCCAAGGAAGGCCGCTCCCACCAGGTGCAGGGGATGCATGCTCCAGAAATTACCGGAACTGATGCCATTGTTCACGCCCAGCAGAATCAGCATCGGTATGCTGGCGTTGGCCATCGTGTAAATCAGTACCGCAATCAGGCTCTTTATTACATCGGCCTTGTAGGGCCCCATGTAGGAGATGAGGCGCAGCACTACCTTGTTGTTGTAAACCGCGCCCAGCGCGTTGTCATCGCTGAGGTTGTCTATTGTGGGGGAGTTTATGCCGCCTGATTGCAGGCCGCGCATTCCCCCCATCATGCCGCCGAAACCGCCGCCCATTCCGCGCATTAGTTGTCACCTCCGTCGCCGCCGACCAGGGAAGCGTCCAGAAGGACTTCCTCCTGGGGCCGCAGTTGCAGTTCGTAAATGTCGCGGTATATTCCCCGTCGGGCCATCAGTTCGACGTGGTTGCCCTCCTCAACAATCTGTCCGTCCTTCAGCACCAGTATCTGGTCCGCTTCCCTAACCGTACTCAGCCGGTGGGCAATTACGAAGGTTGTCCTCCCCTTCATGACGTTGACCATGGCCTGGTGAATCTGGCGCTCGGTTTCCACATCCACGCTGGAGGTGGAGTCGTCCAGGATCAGAATGGGCGGATTCACCAGAACCGTGCGGGCTATGGACAGTCGCTGCCGTTGCCCGCCGGAAAGCGTGCTGCCCCGCTCCCCCACCCAGGTGTCGTACCCGTACGCGAAGGACATTATCTGGTCGTGGAGCTGGGCTACCTTGGCCGCATTGACGATGTCCTCTTCGCTGGCGTTTGACACCCCGTATGCGATGTTGTCCCGTATGGTTGCGTCAAACAGGAAGATATCCTGCTGGACGATACCCACGTTGCGCCGCAGGGACTCCAGGGTAAATTCCCTGATGTCATCTCCATCAATGGTTACCTGGCCGCCGGTTACGTCATAGAACCTGGGAATCAGGTTGACGATGGTGCTCTTGCCGCTGCCCGGCGCGCCCAGGATGGCCGTCACCTTGCCCGGCTCTGCGTCAATGTCCACACCCTGGAGGGTCGCCGACCGAGCGTCGTAAGCAAACGACGCACTCCTGAACTGGACGTGACCTTCTGCCCTGCCCATAACCCTGGCGTCCGGCTTCTCTTCCACTGGAGAAGAGCTGTCCAGAACGTCGAAGATACGCCGGCCCGATGATATGGCCCGGGAGAAGCTGTTAATGATCTGCGCCGACGCCCGGATCGGGAAGGTCAACTGGTTCAGGTACAGCACGAACTGGGCCAGCTGTCCGGGGGTCAGGTCGCCCCGAATGATTTCCCAGCCGCCGTACCACACAATCAGGCACAGGGCGAAGGTGAAGTAAAGACTCATCCACGCGCTGTTGGTGCCCTGCAGCCGTTCTGACTGGTAGTACTCCCCCCGCAGTTCCTGGGCCTTTCTGTCGTACTTGCGCCGCTCGAAGTTTTCGGAGCCGAAGGCCTTTACCACATGGATGCCTACCAGGTTTTCCTGGAGCACGGTTACCAGTTCCCCGTTGACCTCCTGAACGTGCAGCCACATCCGGCGCAGCTTGCCGATTACCAGGGTGGAACGCAGCACCAGGAAGGGAACGAATATCAGGCTGATGAGAGCCAGTTCCCAGTTGATCCAGATCAGGATGCTGGTAACGGCAATGGTCCGCACCACAACTTCCAGTGAGCGAACCAGGCCCATGTTGACGAATCTGCGAATGGCCTCCACGTCCGCGGTGGCCTTGGACATCAGGTTTCCGGTGTGTTCCTTGTCGTGGTACGCGAAGCTGACGTTTTGCAGCTTGTCATAAATCTGGTTACGGAAATCGTAACTGACCAGCTGCGACAGTGAGTCGGTGGTGTAAGTGCGGGCAAAGTCGAAGAACCCGCGGCACAGGCTGGCGCCCAGCAGCAGGCTGGCCATAACGAACAGGATCTGCCAGGTAAGGTCCGGGTTGGGAATCAGCCTTCCCCCCTCTTCCAGCACACCCTCGATAACCACCAGTTGGTCTATTGATTTGCCGAAGAGCCAGGGGATCAGCAGGGAGAATCCTATCGCGGCGAAGAAGGAGAGATAAGCGAGAATCAACCGTTTGCGGTAGTAGTAGGCCATGCGGGTGATTCTCATCAGGATGTTCATGTAGATTTCCTCAGGGGGTGCAAGTAGGCCATCGCCCTGGCAGAAGTCCAGGAAGTGATGGGAATGCACACCGTTTCAGTTTGGATTCAGGATTTGACGGGTCAGCCGGGAAAAGAGCTGACGTGTAAGGGAAATCTCGTGGAATCTGGCGAAAATGCCGCTTAAATGCTGTGAATACAGCGGACATAATATACCTTAGTTGTAAATAATTCAAGCAAGATTTAATCTGATTTAACAATAATCAGACAATTCTGGCGCTCTTTTGCATTGCTTCAATACCACCTTTCTGAAGCCGCTCTTAAAGCCGCCAGAAAAGGAATTCGGCGGCTGCGGAAGGCCTGGACTGCGTTGGGCCCCTGGTTGGCGGCAGTCCTCAACAGGTGTGGCTCCGCAACGTGCGGAGCCACCCAGGGGCCGGAGTTGAACTTTGCGAAGGACCAGGCAGGGGCATTGGTACCCCTCAGATGTTTACATCCGTTCGGGCGCGGTCATGCCCATCAGTTCCAGGGAGCGGCGGAAGACGATCTGGGCCGACTCCACCAGCTTCAGGCGGGCCAGGGTGATGTCGTTGTCCTCAGCGTTGGCCGATATAACCCGGCAGTTCTCGTAGAACCAGTGGAAGGCCGTAGCCAGTTCCATGGCATAGTGGGGCAGGTGGTGGGGTTCCAGGGAACGAGCCATCTGGTCCACCAGTTCGGGCAGCCGGATCATGGTACGGATCAGGTTTAATTCGTTGGGATCGGTGAGCAGGGAAACATCCCCCTGGCTCCAGTCAATATCGCGGCTCCGAGCCAGGTTGAGGATGCTGACGTTGCGGGCATGGGCGTACTGAATGTAATAGACCGGGTTTTCCGACGATTCCTTCTTGGCCAGTTCCAGGTCGAACTCCATCTGGGTGGATGGCGACCGTGCCAGGAAGAAATAGCGGCAGGCGTCGGAGCCCACTTCATCGGCCAGTTCGCGCAAAGTGATGAAATCGCCGGTGCGCTTGGAGG
The DNA here is from genome assembly GCA_028874675.1 of Chloroflexota bacterium. Lineage (GTDB taxonomy): Bacteria > Chloroflexota > Dehalococcoidia > Lucifugimonadales > UBA3495 > Bin22. The sequence continues at coordinate 1,734 of JAPPJA010000400.1, read as the reverse complement.
CCCGCACCACTTCCGAACCGCGCTTCAGGGTTACCATCTGCGAGATGAGAACTGTCAGATCGTCCGGCTCTATCCCCAGGGCTTCCACCGCAGCTTTCATCCGTGGCACGTGCCCCTGGTGGTCGGCGCCCCAGATATCGATCACATGGTCGAACTGCCGCTTTACGAACTTGTTGTAATGGTAAGCAATGTCCGAAGCGAAGTAGGTCGGCTCTCCCGAGGACCTCACTACCACGTTGTCCTTGTCGTCCCCCAGCATGGTGGAGTTGAACCAGAGAGCGTTTTCCCGCTCCGACAGGTAGTTGTTTTCCCGGAGCAGGTCCATGGCCTGCTCGTACTCCTGGTTGCCGTAAAGGGAGCGTTCACTGAACCAGTTATCAAAGGACACGCCAATTTCCTGCAGGTCCTCCCTGATCAGGGACACCATCTTTTCCCGGGCGACGTCTCCAATCTGCCGTACGGCTTGTGCCTCTTCTACGTCCACGAACCGTTCGCCCTCGGTATCGGTAATCTCCCGGGCCAGGTCGTAAATGTAGTCACCGGCATAGCCGTTTGAAGGGAATTCAAAGTCCTTTCCCAGAACTTCCCGGTAGCGGGCGTAAACTGAGCGGTAGAAGGCCTCCATCTGCGTGCCCGCATCGTTGACATAATACTCCCTGGTTACTGCGTAACCTGCGGCATCCAGGGTGTTGGCCAGCGCGCTTCCCAGGACGGCGCCCCGGGTGTGACCCACGTGCACCGGACCGGTGGGGTTTACGCTGACGAACTCCACCATTACCGGGCGACCCTCACCCGAAGGGACGTTTCCGTACCGGTCCCCGGCCTGCCTGACGGCCTCCACCTGGCTCTGTACCCACGCGTCCTCCAGGTAAAAGTTGATGAAACCGGGGTGGGCAGCCTCCACCTTCTTCACTTCGGCGGCGGAGGGGATAAACCCCACCAGGGTTTCAGCCAATTGCAGCGGATTGATTCGAGTCGCGCGGGCCAGGCGCAGGGGCAGGCTTGTAGCGAAATCCCCGTGGTCCGGATTGCCCGGGCGCTCCACCAGGACCTCAGGCATTGACTCCAGCTGGATTGCCCCTTCCTGTCGCGCCTTGCCGATGGCCTCCGCCACCATTTCCTGAATGCGGTCTCGAACCAATGCCGTTGCCATTACGATTTACCTTTTCACCAATTCTTAAACTGGAAGCCTTAACCCGTTTCGAGGAAACGGGTTTCTATTCTAAACCAAAGCCAAACGGGATTACAGACTGGCAGGTTACGGGATAAGACCGATCACGCCCGGGTGGGACGTACGCAGGCTAGATGGAAAGAGCCACGTCCACCAGGGCGATCCGGCCGTCGTTAACGGCATCCAGCGCCTTCTTCAGGGCGGGAACCAGCTCTGCCGGATCCTCGACTCTTACTCCGTAGCCGCCAAAGGGGTCCACCAGCTTGGGATAGTCAGGCCCCGGAATGTGAACGCCGTGCCAGATGCCGGAACGGGCGGCGTCGCCATCGGGATAGTAATGGGCGTGGTTGCGGCGCATGGCCTCGTAGTTGCCGTTGTTAAAGATAACGGTCAGGAAGGGCAGGTTGGCCTCGCAGGCCACGCCAAAGCTCTGGGTTACAGGATTGTAGAGGAACCCGCCGTCGCCCATCAGGGCCACCACGGGCCGGTCGGGCATGGCCAGTTTCACGCCCAGGGCCAGCCCCAATCCCTGGCCAAGCCCGCCATTGGGGTGGAAGTAGCTC
>JAPPJA010000105.1 GCA_028874675.1 Chloroflexota bacterium | reverse complement strand
GGCCAGGCGACCTCGGTCATTGTCCCAGGACGATTGCAACAGGTATTCGAGGTATGGCCCCGGACGAATGGCAACTGCTTCGAGGATGGCTGGGTCGAAGTCCAGGTACACCTGGGCGGTGTCCACCGGCCTGGTATGGCCAGCGTTGATTTTCACCGCTATTTCAAACTGCTGCCCAGTCCGCACAGACTCGGAAAGGGTTTCCAGGTCCAGGGTCACGGCCAATTCCGGAGCTGGGGTAATGGTGGGTGTTGGAGTCGGGGTCGGCGCTGCCGGGGGAGTTGGTGTCAGGGGACGATTTCCGGCAGGCGCTGGGATGATGGTTGCCTGCGTTGGGACCGCCGGCGTGGGAGGGGGAGTTGGTTTGGCGGCCGTCTCCGGAGTGGGGACTGCTATCCTGATCCTCTTCCAAGTGGCGGTGGTTGGAGTGGCGGATGTCGCCGCTTTGCCGGAACTTGGCGGCGGCGCCTCCGGGTCAGCCGCCGTCCTTACGGATTGGGGCTCTGGGCTGGGGTGAAGCGTTGGTGCTAGAAAGACGAAGGTCTGAGGAGCTTCCGTCGGACCAGGCTTGGCCAGGCTCCACGGGGTTGGCGGCGGGGGCGGAGCGTTGACGGGCGAACCCAGATACACCGGGTCGAGGTGGAAGGTCGGATCCTTTTGGTCGCCGTACTGGGCGCTGGAGGCGCCCGGCCAGTCGCACGCTGCCGTCCCCAGCAAGAATGCCGCGGCTATGACTGGTACCAGCAGAGCCAACAACTGGTTAGGAAGGCTCTTGCCACCGCTTGCAAGGTGAGGTGATGAGAGCGGTCCGGGGCGCCGCCGGACAGGGGCTGGAAGCCTATGGGCCGTTTGACTCCAGCGACCGCAGGAAGTCTGTCAGGGAAGCGGTTTCCTGGGTGGAGGTAGCCATGTCCCTGATTACGACCTCGCCGCGGCTGATCTCATCGTCTCCCAGGATGAGCACGTAGGGAATGCCCAGGGCGTTGGCCTGGCGCATCTGGCCCCGCAAGGCGCGGGAACCGCTGCTGAGAATGGCCCCCGCGCCGGCGCGCCGGATTCGCGAAGCCAACTCAAGGGCGTGCAGCCGGGCGTCGTCGCCTACGTTCGCGACCAGGTATGAGGGGGAGGGTTCGTCGGGAACCTCCACTCCGCTGCGCTTCAGGTTAAGGGTCAGTCTCTCCAGGCCGGAGCCGAACCCGATGCCAGGCGTGGGACGGCCACCCAACTGTTCAATAAGGCCGTCGTATCGGCCGCCGCCACAGATAGTTGACTGGGCCCCCGCGTCGAGGGGCTGAATTTCGAAGACGGTTCGGGAATAGTAGTCCAGGCCCCTTACCAGGCGGTGATCGACCCGGTAGGGAATGTCCATGGCGGAAAGGTAGGACTGCAGCTTTTCCCAGTGATCCAGGCTTTCGGGGTCCAGGTGGTCCACGGAGCGCGGGGCCGTTTCGCCAATGCCGCGACAATTCTCCACCTTGCAGTCCAGCAGGCGCAGGGGATTGCGTTCCAGCCGCGACCGGCAGTCCTGGCACAGGGCTTCATAGCGCTGGGAGTAGTAGGACTTTAACTCTTCAATGTACTGGGGCCGGCTCTCCCGGTCGCCGATGCTGTTGATGAACAGCTCGATGTCGGTCAAGCCCAGGGAGTGCATCAGGCGCCAGGCCAGTTCAATTACCTCGGCATCCACTGCGGGATTGGCGTCGCCCAGCACCTCCACTCCGAACTGGTGGTGCTGGCGGAAGCGACCGGCCTGCGGTCGCTCGTACCGGAATACGGGACAGAAGTAGTACATACGGACGGGCTGGGGCAGGTTGTGCATGCCGTGCTCGAGGTATGCGCGGCAGACGGGGGCGGTACCTTCGGGCCGAAGGGTTACCAGGTCGCCGCCCCGGTCCTCAAAGGTGTACATTTCCTTCTCGACAATGTCCGTTCCTTCGCCCACCGAGCGGACGAAAAGGCCGGCGTCCTCGAAGACGGGGCTGTCGATACGGCCGTAGCCATAGCTGCGGGCCAGGGCAACGGCCTTGGACTCGATATAGCGGCGATACTTTTGCTCCTCCGGGAGCAGGTCTGCGGTTCCTCTCGGGGCCTGGTACAAGGGGCAGCTCCGTAGGTCTGGATTGTGGCAAATCTTCGTTGCTAATTCTAGCGGGACGCCCCGGATTACTCAACACGAGCCTGCACTCCAGGGCGACGGTTCTTGCGCCGGGCCGCGGCGTCAATGATTACCTGCAGAGCCTTCCGGTTGCTCTTGCGCCGCTTCTTTTCGACACGGCGGGTGCGTTTCTGGTCTCGCCTCTCCCCTCTAAGCAAAGCGCCCCTAGTCCAGTTCCTCTATGGTGACGGGGCCGTTGGCATAGGCGCCAATGAGTATTTGGTTCCGCCACAAGAGATTCATGCCCAAGAGGGCTTGGTCTTCGCTTTCCAACACAAGGACGGTACGACGTCTGCCATGCCACATTATCTGACCCTCATACCCAGACAAGATTACTTCCTGGCTATTGGCGAGAGTTGATGCGAAGTCATCGTAGAGGGGGTAACCGATGCGACGAATAACCTGCCCCGGCAGACACAGAGATCCGTCGAACCCGGTGTCCAGAATCGCCTCAATTGTATGAATCTGCCTGCCTGTGTCTAACACCTCCAGTGGAACCAGAGGCTCCAAAAGGGGGCTTACCCTTCCCCTAAACATCGTCGGGCTTTCGGGGCACGAAACTGAAGGGCGTTCGATAACCTACACGCTGTGCGGTAAGCCCAGATTCGGGGCGCCGCGCCTTCAGTCGAGTCAATGCCTCGGAAACTTGATAGTCAATATCATAGTCGCCACTGTCAACGTCAATGGCAACAAACTTGCCGATATCATTCTCGGTCATCTGTGGTTTTATGTGTTTGACGTAAATGGCGCGGCCCAGCTTATAGGCTTCTCCACGTTCGTAGTCCCTTTTTGGCATATCCTTTCCGTCTGTCCAGGACCGGCTCACTGTGATTGCTGCTGTCAATTGAGCGACTCAAAACCAGTTTACACTACGCCCTCCTCCCGCAGCCGGACCAGTTCCTCGGGGGTCACGCCGCCGATGGCGCAGAGGATATCCTCGTTGTTGGCGCCCAACAAGGGCGGGGGAGCAGCGGCGGTATCGGGAGACTCGGTCAACCGGATAGGGTTGTTCACGGTTCGGAAGGGTCCTCCCAGGGAATCGCCGCATTCCACAAACATATTGCGGGCCGCCAGGTGGGGACACTGGTCCAGGTCGGCGGCGTCCTGCACGACGCCCATGGAGAAGCCCAACTCAATGAGCTTCCGGGCGATTTCCAGCTTGGGGACGTGCTGAGACCATTCCTCGATGGCCGGCACGATGTGGTTGAAATAGAACTCGCCGGTGATGCCCTGGCCCAGGAAACGGGGGTCTTCAATCAGTTCTTCCCGCCCGATGAGGCGCCACAGGCCCTCCCACTTTCCGCCACCGCCGCCGGAGCCGGCCAGGACCGCATAGCCGTCCGAGGCCTTCAAAGCCAGCTGGGCGGTGATCATGTTCTCCCGGGCGCGGGTCGTTACCTGTCCGGTGGCCTGGTAGAAGGGCATGATGCTCGTGGTGTGGGCCACCATGCAGTCGTACATTGCCATATCCAGGTGCTGACCCCGACCCGTTTTGCGACGGGTTTCCAGGGCCATCATTATTCCCAGGGCAGTCCAGACGCCGGGTACGGAGTCGCCGATGTTGTCGCCGACCATTTGAGGAGGGCCATCGGGCGCGCCGGTTATCTCCATCCAGCCTCCCATGCCCTGGACGCAGGGATTGTTGGCCGGCCAGTCGGAGTAGGGCCCCCGGAGGCCGTCACTGTCGCCAAAACCGGTTATGCTGGCGTAGATCAGGCGGGGATTCAACTGGCGCAGGTGTTCATAGCCCAGGTCGAGGCGGCGCAGGGCGCCGGGGCCCCAGTTGTCTAGCAGGACATCGGATTCCCCGACCATGGTTTCGAAAATTTCCTTGCCCCGGGGATTGCGCAGGTCCAGGGTGACGCTCTTTTTGTTGCGGTTGATGGCCAGGAAGCGGGCGCTGACCTTCTGGCCCTCCGAGTGCTCCACGAAGGGTTCGTTGAGCCGGGCCCTTTCTCCCACGCGAGTGCGTTCAATCTTTATTACCTCTGCCCCCATGTCGGCCAGGATCATGGCGCAGAAGGGTCCGGCGACGATGTGGGTGGCGTCCAGGACTCGAAGCCCCTCCAGCGGACGGGGCATTTCTTCGGTGTTGCTGGTCATGCTCACTCTCTCCCAGGTGAAATTGCGCTCCGGCTTGGCGGTAATATAATACCCAGGCCCTGGCGGTGACAATTGGCGCAGGCGGGCTGCCCGGAAAAATGATCTTTCCTCATATTTGACCTCATTTCATATTTGCCAGGATGCTGTATCTGAGTGAGGGATCCGGCCCAACGTCCAAGCCGAGATGGCGGAGAGCAGTGGCTGGGGAGTCATGGCGCATTGCCCATGTGGCATACTGGGCGGTGTCGCTGATGGAAATTAACCGTCGCAAGTTTAAGGAACGAGTGGAAGGAGCTTAGGAATGACAACATCACAGATGCAGACCATTGATTGCCAGGTTCATTGCTACGAGCGAGACCGTCCCGAGCGGCCCTGGGTGGGTTTCCTCCAGGGACCCGACGAGGTTACCGGCGATGATATGGTGGCGGCCATGGATTCCGTCGGCGTGGACGGGGCAATCCTGATATCGCCCTTTTCCATGTACCGGTACGACGCCAGCTATGCCCTGGAGGTTTACAGCAAGCATCCCACCCGGTTTGGACTGGTGCGGCCCTTCGATCCTCACTCGGATTCCATAGCCGAAGAAATGGCGGAGTGGACCGGCAATGCGGGCGTGATCGGCGCCCGGATAATGCTGACCGCCGAACCCTTCGAGTCCGACCATCCCGGGCTGAACCGTATCCTGGACGCCGGTGCGGCGGCGGGGGTTCCGGTGAACGTGATGTGTTCCACGAAACTGGGCCTGTTCGGGGAGCTGGCCCGGCGCCACCCCAACACGCTGATGGTGATTGACCACCTGGGAATACCCCAGCCGCCCGAACCGCCGCCGCCGGCGGAGCCCTGGGCCGACCTGCCCGAGGTGTTGTCCCTGGCCGCACTGGACAACGTGGTAATCAAGATTTCCGGTGCGGGGACCCTATCCCACGAACCATTTCTCTATCCCGATATCTGGGAGCCCTTGCGGCAGATTTTCGACGCCTATGGCCTGGACCGATGCCTTTGGGGCACCGACTGGACCCGGGCTACCAGGCTGCTGAACTACGAGCAGGGGGTGGAAGCCTTCCGGTTGACTGACCAGCTGTCGGATGCCGAGCGGGAGGTCCTGATGGGCGGAACTCTGAAGCGGGTTTACAAGTGGTCTCCGGGACAGGGTTAGAAAACGATCGAAAATGAACTGGAGAGCCCCGGAATGACCGATTTCCGGGGCTCTCCTGTTGTGGAATGAGGGACCCATTAAGGGATGGGGGATGGTGGCGCCGGCTTCCCGCCTTGGCCTTAGTACAGGGGCCGTCCTTGCGTAACGATGGGAGACGGGGGAAGTAAACGCGAGAAGGAAACGCGAGAAGGAAACGGGAAACTCGTGGGCTAATTCTGAACCTGACCGCCGTCCACGGATATGGTGGCTCCGGTGAGGTAGCCGGTTTTCTCGGAAGCCAGGAAGGCCACCATTTCTCCGATCTCCTCGGGCTTGCCAAAGCGCTTCATTGGAATGCGCTTGGCGGTCTTTTTGGTCAGATCGTCGAGGTCAACTTCCTCGTGGACTGCGTGGCGCTCCAGGTAATCCTTGAGCTCCCTGGTGTCCAGGGCGCCGGTGAGAAGGCTGTTGACCGTAATGTTGAAGGGAGCCAGTTCCTGGGCCAGGGTCTTGAAGTAGCCAGTCAGGTATAGCTGCCGCGCCGTGGCCTGGATGCCGCCCTCAACTATCTGCTGGCCGGATGCCAGGTCGAGGTTGATGATGCGGCCCCAGTGTTCCTGTTTCATGTAGGGAATGACTTCCCTGGTCAGGCGAACCGCGCTGAGGAGGTGGCGCTCCACCTCTTCGGTCATCTCGCTGTCTTCGATGTCGGCCAGGGAACCGCGAATGGGTTGGCGACTGCGGACCACCAAGATGTCCACCTGTCCGAAGCGGTTTATCGTGTCCCGCACTACCCGGCGAATGTCCCTGGGTTCGGAGAGGTCGGCCGGCATGGCTAGGACGTTGTGCTGGGTGCCAATGCGGGCCACTTCGATTTCCGCCAGCCGCAGTCCCTCTTCATTTCGGGCGCACAGTGAGACCTTCGCGCCCTCGCTGGCCAGGGCCATGGCTACATGCTTGCCAACTTCCAGTCCTGCGCCGCCAACTATTGCCACCCGCTCAGCTAACCCAAGGTCCATATCTCCGGCAACTCCGCCCGCCGACTTAAGCCTTATTTACATAATATGTGAACGCCGGCGATCCCACCTGTATTCTATTGAGCCTCAATTACAACAGTATTACGACAGGGAAGAATTCGGCAGATTTGGGTGAAAGTATTGCAATGCAACGGTGCAGGTGTAAATACGGCTAATGTGGGGGTTCCTGGACCTGGACGTGCCGGAAACAGTTGGTGGTGTGGTCGTTGACGAGGCCGGCCGCCTGCATGAAGGCGTAGCAGATTGTCGGGCCGACAAACTTGAAACCTCTGCGGCGCAGTTCCCGGCTCATGTTTTCGGACTCCGTGGACCTGGCGGGTGTGTCTTCGGTTGAGGCCCTGCGGGGGTTCAGAGGCGCTCCGGTCGTAAAGGACCAGATGAACCCGGAGAAGCTGCCCTCCTCTTCGTGGACAGCCAGGCAGGCGCGGGCATTGCCTATGGCGGCGTGGATTTTCTGGCGGTTGCGGACAATTTCGGGGTTGGCCATCAGCCTTTCGACGTCGGCTTCCGTGAAGAGGGCTACGCGACCGGGGTCGAATTCGGCAAAGGCCCGGCGGTAACCTTCCCGCTTCCGCAGGATGGTCTGCCAGCTCAGGCCGGCCTGGGCCCCTTCCAAAATCAGGAACTCGAACAGCCGGCGGTCGTCGCGCAGCGGAGTGCCCCACTCGCGGTCGTGGTATTCAATCATCAGCGGGTCTTCGCCGGCCCAGCCGCAGCGTTGAATGCTGGTCATACGTCCGGTGTTCGCAATCGGGGACTATCCTGAAAGTCCCCTCCCCCCGTTAAGGGGTCAGATTACCGACTTTTCTGCCAGGTCCCGTATTTCGGCTTCGGAGTAGCCCAGGGCCTGCAGGATTGCCTGGTTGTGCTCTCCCAGCAGGGGAGGGTGCTGGTCCAGACCGCCCGGGGTACGGGAGAACTTGATAGGCAGGCCCGTCTGCTTGATGGACGTCAGGGTGGGATGGGGAATCTCAAGGAACATGTCCCGGTGCAGCACCTGGGGGTCGGAGAACACGTCTGCCAGGTCGTTTATGGGGCCGGCGGGAACGCTGTGGGCCTGCAGGTCAACCACCCAGTCGTCGGCGTCCCTCGTCAGAAAGTATTCCTGCAGCAGCGGAGCCAGGGTAGTCCGGTTTTCCACGCGAACGCCATTGGTGGCATAGTCGGGGTGGTCCTTCAGGTCCTCGCGATGGACGGCCTGGCAGAAGCGTTCCCACAGGCGCTCGGACCCCACGGCCACGTTGAAGTACTTGCCGTCTTTGGCCATAAAGGCCTGGTAGGGAACGAGGGTGGGGTGGGCCTTGCCCAGTCGCTGGGGCGGGCGTCCGTAGGCGAAGTAATAGCCGGCCTGGTAGGTCAGCCAGGCCACCTGGGCGTCCAGCATGGAAATGTCTATGTACTGCCCTTCTCCGTCCTGCTCCCGGCGGTACAGTGCGGACATCACCGCGAAAGCGGCCCACATGCCGGCGCCAATGTCGGTGACGGCAACGCCGATCTTCTCGGGTTCGCCCTCCGGGTCGCCGGTAATGCTCATCAGGCCGCTGATGCCCTGCATTATCTGGTCATATGCGGGCCGGCTCTGGTAGGGGCCGTCCTGCCCGAAGCCCGAAATAGAGCAGTAGATAATGCCGGGGTTGGCCTGCTTTACCGCCTCGTACTCCAGGCCAAAGCGGCCCATGACGCCGGGGGTAAAGTTCTCGACCACCACGTCGGAATCTTCAACAAGTTTCAGGAAAATCTCCCGGGCCTTCTCTTCCTTGAAATTAAGAGTAAGGCTGCGCTTGTTGCGGTTTATGGACAGGAAGTAGGCGCTTTCGTCGCCGATGAAGGGTGGGCCCCAGTGTCGGGTATCGTCCCCGGCGCCCGGAATCTCAATCTTGATAACGTCGGCACCGTAGTCTCCCAGCATCAGCGTGCAGAAGGGCCCGGCCAAAGCACGGGTCAAGTCCAGCACGCGTATCCCTTCAAGCGCCTTCATTCCCTCAATACCTCCTGTTTTAGAGCCCGGCGGGTCAGTCTGCCCATATTAACACAGCGGGCCGGCGGACGTAATTGCGGAGGGCGACGGCGGCTGCGGGCGAAGGGCCCTGCGGGGTTGGGTGAGCCAACCTGGCACCGGTTCAGCAGGAGGAAACCGGAAGGATTGCCATTTGCTACAGGCAGGCCCTGAACTGAACAGTTACCCTGGCCCGGCCTCCTTGATATCGGACTCCGCTACTGCTAGACTTGCAAAAAATCGCTGCTTTCCAGTGTGGCGGAACAGGGAGGAGTCGAGATGACCACCACCAGCCAGCCCCAGACCACCTATCCCATCAGTGACGACAACCGGTTTACCGCTGTTTTTGGCGCGCCCGACCCCAATGGCCGGGCCAAGACCAAGGTCGTTAACTACATGACCGACTTTGTGCAGGAGTTCATTCGCCAGTCGCCCTTTGTGGTGATGGCCACGGCCGACGCCGAGGGCAACTGCGATGCCTCGCCCAAGGGCGGGATGCCCGGATTTGTGAAGATTCTGGACGACCGCCACCTGGTGCTGCCCGACGTGGCCGGCAACCGCCTGTTCCAGTCCTACCTGAACATGGACGTCAACCCGCATGTGGGGTTGATTTTCATGATCCCCGGCGTCAACGATACCGTCAGGGTCAACGGCACGGTCAGTATCGTTAACCAGGAAGAGTTGAACCGCAAAGACGTGGAGGTTTCGCTGTACGAACCCGACGAGCGGGGCTACCACCTGCAGGGCATTATCATCGAGGTGGACGAGGCCTATGGCCACTGCCCCCGCGCCCTGCACTTCTCCAAGTTCTGGGACGCGGATACCATCGAGAAACACAAGGCGGAGCGTCCGGTACCCACTCGTTAGAGGCTTCCCTTGGTCACACCGCAAAAGCAGGGGGACGGGCTTTGGGCCCGTCCCCTCAATTTTTCCCTTTCCTGGAAGGAGCCACCATCCCTTCCGAACCCTCCCGCAATGCGAGATGGTATTTGCGGCCGCCCAGTTAGTCCATCACATCCTTGTATCCGGTGTCGTTGGGGTCGAAGTCCACGGGGAAGCGGGTGGTTTCGTCGTACTTGGCCATGTTCAGGTCCGACCGGTGCAGGCTGGCCTTGGCAAAGTTGGCGCCCCGCATGTCGGCCATTATCCACAGGGAGTCCCGGATCTTCGCCAGGGTAAAGTCCGCGCCGTCCATGGTGGCCCGGCTCAGGTCTGCGCCGTTCATGTTGGCTCCCTGGAAACCGGTGCAGGTGAGGTTGGCGCTGCGCAGGTCAGCTTCGATCATGGTGGCCTGGCTCAAATCGGCGCCGGTAAGATCGGCGTTCATAAAGCAGGTGCGCATCAGGTGCGACGCCCGCAGATTCGTTCCCTGGAGGTTGGACTGCTTGACGTCGGCCCAGAACATATTGACGTTGTTGAGGTTGGCGCCGGAGAGGTTGGAACCGGTCAGCCCGGCCCGGCCCAGGTCGGCGCCGTCCAGGTTGGCGCCTGAGAGATTGGCCCCGGGCATGCTGGCGCGGGTCAGCTTGCAATTGGTGAGATCGGCTCCCTCCAGGTTGACGTTGCGCATCCGGACACCCGACAGATCAACTCCGGACAGGTCGGCCCCCGACAGGTCCAGGATGGTATCCGGGTTGTCGGACAACCACTGATTCAAGGCCCGGCGACCCTGGCGGGCCACCTCAAGATGTTCCGAATTAGCCAAAATTAACACTCCATAAAAGCTGGTAACTTGCGGGGACTGCAGGCGGGTCGGTTAATGGGCAGTCAGTCCCAAAATCCGGCGCAAACAGAAACAGCCCTGCCTTGCGGTCCCGGGCTGTTTCTTCGAACACAACGCGAACCGGGCCCCTGCGGACCCTGGAAGGTCAGGAATCAGGCGTTGGCTACCGCTTCGTCCACCTGGAATATCTTTTCGTCGATATCCATTTTCAGTTCGTTGGCGCGGCTGAGGTTGGGGTAAACTCCGTCCTCGTCCATGCGGTCGAATATCTTTTCGCCGTCCAGGTAAACTTCCAGCCGACCCTTGTCGGCGGGAGTCAGCTTGATGGCGATATCGCCGGGGTTCTGGTACTTGAGAAACTCTGTCGCCAGCCACATGGCAACTGCGTGGTAGCCTCAAGGTACGCAGTAAACAATATCCACTTCGACCTTACCGAATTCTGCTCCTGGCATGGTCTTCCCCTTCAATAGGATGGTTGGGTCTCCTTCTGAATCAGCCCGAACACAGCGGCTAGTTTAGCGCAACCGGGGTACGAGTTCAACCTGAGGAGGCTGGACGGCATCGGGATGAACCGGGTCGCGCACGCGGGGCTGTTGCCTTGGCCTCGGTGGGTATATCCCATGAGCCTCGGAATGCTACTCACTTTCCGGCGACGCTGGCAGGTATTATCATAGCCGGGCATCGGAATTGAGGCCGTCAGCCTACTTCAAGGAATGCTAGCGTGGTGAATAGCCAACTGACGCCATTGCGGGCGCTGAAGGATCATTTTGGGTACGACAGTTTCCTGCCCCTGCAGGAGGAGATTGTCGAGAACGTCCTGTCGGGGCGCGACAGCCTGGCGCTGATGCCCACGGGCGGTGGCAAGTCGC